>NZ_JBHXBO010000138.1:0-11226 GCF_042726775.1 Oerskovia sp. NPDC060287 | reverse complement strand
GCACCCGGGTGCGCTCCGCCGTCGGGCACCGCGAGGGCGACGCAGGGGAGTCCTGCCCGCCGTCGCAGCCCGTGCGCGGTCGCCCGGACGGAAAGGAATCGTCATCCGGGGCCTCGGGCAGGGAGGATGTGCCCGTGGGTCACATCGACATCAGCGACATCAGCTACTTCCTGCCCGACGGGCGTCCCCTCCTCGCCGGGGCGACCCTGCGCGTCGCGGACGGGGCCAAGGTCGCGCTCGTCGGACCCAACGGCGCCGGCAAGACGACGCTCCTGCGCATCGTCGCGGGGGACCTGTCCCCGCACGGGGGCACCGTGGGACGCAGCGGCGGGCTCGGTGTCATGCGCCAGTTCGTGGGCCGCATCGACGACGACCGCACGGTCCGCGACCTGCTCGTCGACCTCGCGCAGCCCTCGATCCGGGACGCCGCGCGCGAGCTCGCCGCGGCAGAGCTCGACATCATGACGGTCGACGACACCCCCTCCCAGATGCGGTACGCCCAGGCGCTCGCCGACTGGGCCGACGCGCGCGGCTACGAGGCCGAGGCCGAGTGGGACAAGGTCACCGACGAGGTCCTGTCCATCCCGTTCGACCAGGCCCAGTTCCGCGAGGTCCGGACGCTGTCCGGCGGCGAGCAGAAGCGCCTGGTCCTCACGGCCCTGTTCCGCGGCCCCGAGGAGGTCCTGCTCCTCGACGAGCCCGACAACTACCTCGACGTGCCGACCAAGCGCTGGCTCGAGGAGAAGCTCGCGGCCTCGCCCAAGACCGTGCTGTTCATCAGCCACGACCGCGAGCTCCTGGCGCGCACCGCGACCCAGGTCGCGACCGTCGAGCCCACTGCCGCGGGCGGCACGATCTGGGTGCACGGCGGCGGGTTCGGCACGTACGCCGAGGCGCGGGCCGACCGCCGCAGCCGCCTCGAGGAGCTGCTGCGCCGGTGGGAGGAGGAGCACGCCAAGCTCAAGGACCTCGTCAACATGCTCAAGAACAAGTCGGCCTTCAACGACGGGCTCGCGAGCCGCTACCAGGCCGCCCAGACGCGCCTGCGCAAGTTCGAGGAGGCGGGCCCGCCCCAGGTGCTCGCCCACGAGCAGAACGTCAAGGTCCGGCTCACGGGCGGTCGCACGGCCAAGCGTGCCGTGACGTGCGAGCGGCTCGAGCTCACGGGGCTCATGGAGCCGTTCGACCTCGAGGTCTTCTTCGGTGAGCGCGTCGCGATCCTGGGGTCCAACGGTTCGGGCAAGTCCCACTTCATGCGCCTGCTGGCACGGGGCGGGTCGGACCCGGACGTCGAGCACCGGCCCGTCTACGAGAACACGGCAGGCGGTGCGGGCGCGGCAGGCGACGCCGCAGTGGTCCCGCCCGTCGCGCACACGGGCCGCGCCGTGCTCGGCTCGCGCGTGCGCCCGGGATGGTTCGCGCAGAACCACGCCCACCCCGAGTTCGAGGGCCGCACGCTCCTGGAGATCCTGCACCGTGGCGACGGTGCGCGCGACGGCATGGGGCGTGAGCCCGCGAGCAAGGCCCTCGACCGCTACGAGCTGGTCGGTCAGGCCGAGCAACGCTTCGAGACGCTCTCGGGTGGCCAGCAGGCGCGCTTCCAGATCCTGCTCCTCGAGCTCGGTGGAGCCACGCTCCTGCTGCTCGACGAGCCGACCGACAACCTCGACCTGCACTCGGCCGAGGCGCTCGAGACCGGTCTCCTGGCGTTCGAGGGCACGGTCATGGCCGTCACGCACGACCGGTGGTTCGCGCGAGGCTTCGACCGGTTCGTGGTCTTCGGCTCCGACGGCCGCGTCGTGGAGACTCCCGAGCCCGTGTGGGACGTCGAGCGGGTCAAGCGGCAGCGCTGACCGGCGGACCGTGGCGGTCCGTCGTCGGGGCGCCACGGGCCACGCCCCGGCGTCCGTCGGGCGAGGCCGGGCTCCTGGCACGCTCAGGCCCGGCCCCTGCGCGCGGACGTGGTGCGGTGAGGAAGACCACATGCACCGCAGAGGGCCGATAGCACGGCCTGCGGGGCGCCGTCGGGCTCCTAAAATGGAGCAATGGCCGTCCCCAAGATCGTGCTCTTCTACGCCTTCACACCGCTCGCCGACCCGCGCGCGGTGCAGCTGTGGCAACGTTCGCTCGGGGAGCAGTGGGGCCTGACGGGACGCGTCATCGTCTCCGAGCACGGCATCAACGCCACGCTCGGCGGGACGGTCGAGAACCTCAAGCAGTACGTCAAGACCACCAAGCAGTACCCGGGCTTCGCCGGGATCGACGTCAAGTGGTCGGACGGCACGGGACGCGACTTCCCGCGCCTGTCCGTCAAGGTCCGGCCCGAGCTCGTGAGCTTCGGGGCCGCGGACGAGATCGCGGTCGACGCGGACGGCGTGGTCGACAGCGGGGTGCGGCTCGCCCCCGAGGCGCTCCACGAGCTGGTCGCCGAGCGCGGCGAGGACGTCGTGTTCTTCGACGGCCGCAACGCGTTCGAGGCCGCGATCGGCCGGTTCCGCGGTGCGGTCGTGCCGGACGTCGCGACGACCCGCGACTTCGTCGCGGAGCTCGACTCGGGCGCGTACGACGACCTCAAGGGCCGTCCTGTCGTGACCTACTGCACGGGCGGCGTGCGGTGCGAGGTCCTGTCCTCGCTCATGCTCGCGCGCGGCTTCGAGGAGGTCTACCAGCTCGACGGCGGGATCGTCCGCTACGGCGAGACGTTCGGCGACCGGGGGCTGTGGGAAGGGTCGCTCTACGTGTTCGACGAGCGCATGCACGTCGAGTTCGGTGACGACACGGTCCCGCTCGGTGCGTGCTGCGAGTGCGGCGCGGCGACCGCGAAGTACGAGAACTGCGTCGACCCCGGGTGCCAGACGCTGCGCCTGTTCTGCACCGACTGCGCGGGTCTGGCCCGCACGCTCCAGTGCGACGCCTGTGCCGAACTGCGCCCGGGCGCGTATCCTCGACCTCGGGAAGACGCGAGGACCGGTCTCTCCCACGACAACCACCGGGCAACCGCCTGAATCGGCTGTCTGGCACCAGAGCCTGTGCCGTCTGACGAGGCCGATCACACCGAGGTCCCTTTCGCCCTCGGTGTGACGCATCTTGTTTTGACCCTGCACGGGCCGTCCAGGTAGTCTGTTGAGTCGTTGTGCTTCCCCTTCGGTTATCTCGTCACTTGTGCGCCCACTCGCTCCGTGACGGGGACATCCGTCGACCGAAGGCCGAACGACTTGTCGGACGCAGGCTCCTGCGCCGAAGACATCGAAGACACGAAACGAAGGCTACGACCGTGCGTACGTACACCCCGAAGCCCGGCGACGTCCAGCGTGACTGGTACGTCATCGACGCGACCGACGTCGTCCTGGGCCGCCTCGCCACCCACGTGGCGACCCTGCTCCGTGGCAAGCACAAGGCCACCTTCGCGCCTCACGTCGACGGAGGTGACTTCGTCATCGTCATCAACGCCGGCAAGGTCGCCCTCACCGGCAACAAGCGCGAGCAGAAGCTTGCCTACACCCACTCCGGTTACCCGGGTGGTCTTCGGGCGGTCGCCTACAGCGACCTGCTGGAGAAGCACCCCGAGCGTGCTGTGGAGAAGGCCGTCCGCGGCATGATCCCCAAGACCTCGCTCGGCCGCGCCCAGTTCGGCAAGCTCAAGGTCTACGCAGGCTCTGAGCACCCGCACGCCGCGCAGCAGCCGAAGACTTTCGAGATCACCCAGGTCGCGCAGTAGGCTCCGCCTGCTCGTAGACGAGAACTTAGGACGCGAGGACACACCAGTGGCCGAGACCACCGTCGACATCGACGTGCTGGACGAAGAGACTCCCAGCAACTACACCTCTGAGAGCGCAGCCCCCACGGGCCGTGGCCAGAGCATCACCGCCCCCGCGCAGGCCCTGGGCCGTCGCAAGGAGGCCATCGCCCGCGTGCGCCTGGTGCCCGGCACCGGCCAGTGGAAGATCAACGGCCGCACCCTCGAGGGGTACTTCCCCAACAAGGTGCACCAGCAGCTGGTCAACTCCCCGCTGAAGCTGGTCGACGTCGAGGGTCGCTTCGACGTCATCGCCCGCATCAACGGTGGCGGCTCGTCCGGCCAGGCCGGCGCTCTTCGCCTGGGCATCGCCCGCGCGCTGAACGAGATCGACGCCGAGCACAACCGCCCGGCGCTCAAGAAGGCCGGCTTCCTGACCCGCGACGCGCGCGTCGTCGAGCGCAAGAAGGCCGGGCTCAAGAAGGCCCGTAAGGCTCCGCAGTACTCCAAGCGCTGATCCAGCGCTTGCGCACAACGGCCCCGGTGGACATCGTCCGCCGGGGCCGTTGTCTTTTGTCAGGGATGCTGACGAGCGACCGGACCGGTCTGCTCGCAGCGGGGGCGGAGCGGGCCTCGGTGCCTGTACCGTCCCGTTGAGGGAGGAAAACTCATGGGACGACTGTTCGGCACCGACGGCGTGCGGGGGCTGGCGAACAGGGACGTCACGGCCGAGCTCGCGCTCGGCCTGGGCGTGGCCTCGGCCAACGTGCTGGGTCGCACGGGACAACCCGAAGGGCACCGCCCGCGTGCGGTGATCGGTCGCGACCCCCGGGCCTCTGGCGAGTTTCTCGGGGCCGCAGTGACCGCGGGCCTGGCGAGCGCGGGGGTCAACGTGCTGGACGTCGGCGTCCTGCCGACGCCGGCCGTCGCATTCCTCACGAGCACGCTCGACGTGGACTTCGGCGTCATGATCTCCGCCTCGCACAACCCGATGGCCGACAACGGCATCAAGTTCCTGGCTCGTGGCGGGATCAAGCTCGAGGACTCGCTCGAGGACGAGATCGAGCGTCAGCTCGACACCGCGTGGGACCGTCCGCTCGGGGCCGGCGTCGGTCGCGTCCGCACGGACACGGGCAGCGCCGGCGCGGACTACGTCGAGCACCTCATCGGGAGCATCGGTGCCACGGGTGACGCCCTGCCGCTCTCGGGACTGCGGATCGCGGTGGACTGCGCGAACGGTGCGGCGAGCGACGTGGGCCCCGCCGCGCTCCGTGCGGCGGGCGCCGACGTGGTCGTGATGAACGCGAGCCCCGACGGGCGCAACATCAACGAGAAGTGCGGCTCGAACCACCCCGAGCAGCTCCAGGCCGTCGTGGTCGCCTCCGAGGCGGACTTCGGGGTCGCGTTCGACGGCGACGCCGACCGCTGCATCGCCGTGGACCACCGGGGCGTGCTCGTCGACGGCGACCAGATCATGGGCGTCCTTGCCCTCGCCGAGAAGGAGAAGGGGCGCCTGCACGAGGACACGCTCGTCGTGACGGTCATGAGCAACCTCGGGCTGATCCTCGCGATGCGCGAGGCCGGTATCCGGACCGTCCAGACCGGCGTGGGCGACCGGTACGTGCTGGAGGAGATGCGCGCCAACGGGTACACCCTCGGCGGCGAGCAGTCGGGCCACATCATCCTGTCGCAGTTCGCGACCACGGGCGACGGCGTCCTCACGGCGCTCCAGCTCGCCGCACGCATCCAGGAGTCGGGGACCAAGCTCGCGGACCTCGCGGGCGCCGTGCCCAAGCTGCCGCAGACGCTGCTCAACGTGCCGGGCGTGGACAAGGCCCGCGCCGCGACCGACGCGGTCCTGCAGGAGGCCGTCGCGGCAGCCGAGTCCCGCCTCGGCGAGACCGGCCGGGTCGTCCTGCGCTCGTCGGGTACCGAACCCCTCGTGCGCGTCATGGTCGAGGCCGCGACGCAGGCCTCGGCCGACGCCGTGGCCGAGTCGCTCGCCGCAGTGGTGCGGGACAGGCTGGCCCTGTGACGCCCGAGAGCCACGCCGTCGGGTTCGCCGGACCCGTCGACGAGGAGCTGCGCGACCAGGTCGCGAGCCACCTCGCACGCCACGAGGACGGTGTGCTGCCGATCGTCCAGGCGGGTCACCCGGTCCTGCGCCGACCGGCGGTGCCCTACACGGGGCAGCTCGGGGACCTGTTCCCCGAGCTGGTCGAGGCCATGCGTCGCACCATGCACGCGGCCCCCGGGGTCGGGCTCGCGGCTCCTCAGATCGGCCTGGGCATCGCGGTCGCGGTGATCCAGGACCAGGGGGTCTCCGACCCCGAGGACGCGGACCTGCGCGAACGCCTCCCTCTGCCGTTCCGCGTGCTCGTCAACCCCGCGTACGAGGCCGTGGGCGACGACCGTCGGGCGTTCTACGAGGGCTGCCTGAGCGTGAGCGGCTGGCAGGCCGTCGTCGCCCGGCCGAGGACCGTCCGGCTCACCGGCCAGGACGAGCACGGTCGCCCGGTGGACGACGTCCTGACCGGCTGGCCGGCACGCATCGTCCAGCACGAGACCGACCATCTGGGAGGCGGGCTCTACCTCGACCGCGCCGAGCTCCGGTCGCTCGCGTCGAACGACAGCATGATGCGGTTCTGGGGGCAGACCCCGGATCCCTCCGGGGCCGCGGAGGCCCTGGGGTTCACCCTGCCCTGAGCAGCACCGGGGCCGGCACGGGCGCCAGGCCCGCCTGCCAGGAGGTCCGTCCCCAGGAAGCGTCACAGCATCCTTCCGGGGGACCTCCCTAGGTGTGGATCTCCCTCCGGAGGATGACGCACCGGTCCCGGCCGGTGCGGCAGAATTCACGGAGGAAGGTAGGGGTCGGTATCAGGGCAGACTGGGGGGTTTCCCCGATGGTGCCGGCCCCTCGTATCCGTAGGCTGGTCACAGGTGCATCTCCTGTACCTGTGACCAGCCTGGTTCGCCACACCAGCCGACGAACAGAGGACCCGTGATAGAGGCCGTCTCGACCTTCCTGGAGAACCTGGAGACCTGGGTCCTCGCACTCGCGGCGTCCGCATGGATCTACCCCGCCCTGTACGCCTTCGCGACGATCGACGGCTTCTTCCCGCCGATCCCCAGCGAGTCCGTGGTCATCACGCTCGCGGTCGCCGCCAGCGCGTCGGGCAATCCCAATCTCGTCCTCGTCCTGGTCATCGCCGCGCTCGGAGCGTGGACCGGCGACCAGATCGCCTACGCGCTCGGCCGCAGCATCGGCACCGAGCGGATCCGTTTCCTCCGCACGGTGCGGGGGCGCAAGGCGGTCGCCTGGGCCGACCAGGCTCTCAAGGCTCGTGGGGCCGCCTTCATCCTCGCGGCGCGGTACATCCCCATCGGTCGTGTCGCGGTCAACATGACCGCGGGCGCGGTGGGCTATCCGCGGCGACGTTTCATGCTCTACTCGGGGCTCGCCGCCGTGACGTGGTCGCTCTACTCGGTCCTCATCGGACTGGTCGCCGCGCAGTGGCTCGGCCACCAGCCGCTCCTCGCCATGGTCATCGGCGTGATCCTGGGCGTCCTGTCCGGGGTGGTCGTCGACCGCATCATGAACCGCATGGCCCGCAAGCGCCGCGCAGCCGAGGCCGCGCGGGCCGCCGCCGGAGCCACCCCGCTCCACGGTGCGCTGACCGACCAGGCCGCCGCGCCGTCGTCGGGCACCGAGGACCTCCAGGACGACGAGTCCGCAGTCCGCCGGGCCTGCTGAGCGCTCCGCTCCTCCTGGTGCTCACGCCCCGTCGGGGCGTGAGCGGCGGGAGGGGCCGAGCGCTCAGTGCGTTCGCGGGATCCCCGGGGCGCTTGGCACCCCAGCGCCCCGCCAGGCCCAGGCTGCCGCTCAGATCTTGCGCAGACGCGCCCGCTGGACCGAGTGGTCCGAGCCCTTGGTCAGCACCAGGGTCGCCCGCCCGCGCGTCGGGAGGATGTTCTCCTCGAGGTTCGGCGCGTTGATCGAGTCCCAGATCGACCTGGCCTTCTCGATCGCCTCCTCGTCGGTGAGCGTCGCGTAGCGCTTGAAGTACGACTCGGGGCGCGCGAACGCCGTCCGGCGCAGCGACAGGAACCGGTCCACGTACCACTGGCGGATGTTGCGCGTACGGGCGTCGACGTAGATCGAGAAGTCGAAGAAGTCGCTCACCGCGACCGTCGACTCGTCGGTCGCGCTCGGCCGTGCGGGCTGCAGGACGTTGAGCCCCTCGACGATCAGGACGTCCGGCTTGCGGACGACCGTCTCGGCCCCCGGGACGATGTCGTAGGTCAGGTGGTCGTAGACCGGGCTGCGGACCTCGGGAGCCCCCGCCTTGACGCGCGACAGGAACCGGATCAGGGCGCGTCGGTCGTACGACTCCGGGAAGCCCTTGCGCTCCATGAGGCCACGCCGCGCGAGCTCGGCGTTCGGGTAGAGGAACCCGTCGGTCGTGATGAGCTCGACGCGCGGGGTCTCCGGCCAGCGCGCGAGCATCTCGCGCAGGATGCGGGACGTCGTCGACTTGCCCACGGCGACCGACCCCGCGACACCTATCACGTACGGCGTGCGCGTCGAGTTCTCCCGCAGGAAGGTCGACGTGGCCTCGTGGAGGCCGCTCGTAGCCGTCACGTACAGGTTGAGGAGCCGCGAGATGGGGCGGTAGATCGCGTCGACCTCGGCCAGGTCGATCGGATCGCCCAGGCCGCGGAGCTTGACGACGTCGGCGTCGGTCAGCGGCAGCGGCGTCGACTCGGAGAGCTTGCTCCACGCGGCGCGGTCCAGGTCGACGTAGGGCGACGCCGTGGTGCGCTCGGGCAGCAGCCCCGCACCGGGAGAGGCGCTCGGATCGCTCGCAGGGACACCCTCGCGCGGAGGGACGGGCAGGTCGGAGGGAGGAACCACTCGGATGATTCTGCCGGACGCACGCGGTGATCGGGAACCGCGAGCCGCCGGACCACTAACAAAGAACCGCGAGATGTCGCGGTCGAAGGAGCCCAGACCGGTGCCGCTAGACTCCGAAACATGTGTGGAATCGTGGGTTACGCAGGCCCTCTCGAAACGTCCGGGCGACCCCTGGACGTCGTCCTCGAAGGACTCGGCAGGCTCGAGTACCGCGGCTACGACTCGGCCGGGGTCGCGCTCGTCGCACCCGGGCTGAACCGTGTCGCGACGGCCAAGAAGTCCGGAAAGCTGGTCAAGCTCCTCGACGAGCTCGCCGCCAGACCGCTGCCTGCCGCGTCCGCAGCGATCGGACACACACGGTGGGCGACGCACGGCGCGCCCAACGACACCAACGCGCACCCGCACCTCGCGGACGAGGGGCGCCTCGCGGTCATCCACAACGGGATTGTCGAGAACTTCGCGGTCCTCAAGGAAGAGCTGCTGGCCGACGGCGCCACGTTCCTCTCCGAGACCGACACCGAGGTCGCCGCCCAGCTGCTCGCCCGTGCCTACCGCCGCACGGGTGACCTGACCGAGGCCATGGCCTACGTGGCTCGTCAGCTCGAGGGAACGTTCACCCTGCTCGCCGTCCACGCGGACAGCCCCACGACCGTGGTGGGCGCGCGCCACGACTCGCCGCTCGTCGTCGGGCTCGGCGAGGGCGAGAACTTCCTCGGCTCCGACGTCGCGGCCTTCATCGCCTTCACCAAGGACGCGCTCGAGCTCGGCCAGGACCAGATCGTGACCATCACGCCGGACTCGGTCGAGGTCGTCGACTTCCACGGCAACCCGGCCGAGGCCACGCGCTTCACGGTCGACTGGGACGCTGCTGCCGCCGAGAAGGGTGGCTTCGTGTCCTTCATGGACAAGGAGATCCACGACCAGCCGCAGGCCGTGGGGGACACCCTGCTCGGACGCACCGACGCCGAGGGACGCCTGATCCTCGACGACCTGCGCATCGACGAGTCCGTGCTGCGGACCATCGACAAGATCATCGTCGTCGCGTGCGGCACCGCGGCCTACTCGGGGCACGTGGCCAAGTACGCGATCGAGCACTGGTGCCGCATCCCCGTCGAGGTCGAGCTCGCGCACGAGTTCCGCTACCGCGACCCGATCGTCGACGAGAAGACGCTCGTCGTGGCCGTCACCCAGTCCGGCGAGACCATGGACACGCTCATGGCGGTCCGGCACGCGCGTGAGCAGGGCGCCAAGGTCATCTCGATCGTCAACACGCACGGGTCGACCATCCCGCGCGAGTCCGACGCGGTCCTGTACACGCACGCGGGACCGGAGATCGCGGTCGCCTCGACCAAGGCCTTCCTCTCGCAGATCACCGCGGCCTACCTGCTGGGCCTCTACCTGGCGCAGCTGCGCGGCAACAAGTTCCCCGACGAGATCCGCGAGATCCTCGACGACCTGCGCGAGATGCCGCGCAAGATCCAGACCGTGATCGAGCGGGGCGAGTACGTCAGCGCCGTGGCCCGCTCCATGAAGGACGCGACGTCGGTGCTCTTCCTGGGCCGGCACGTCGGGTTCCCGGTCGCCCTCGAGGGCGCGCTCAAGCTCAAGGAGCTCGCGTACATCCACGCCGAGGGCTTCGCGGCGGGCGAGCTCAAGCACGGCCCCATCGCCCTGATCGACGAGGGGCAGCCGGTCTTCGTCGTCGTGCCCTCGCCGCGCGGACGCGACTCGCTCCACTCGAAGGTCATCTCCAACATCCAGGAGATCCGGGCCCGTGGGGCCCGCACGCTCGTCATCGCCGAGGACGGCGACGACGCGGTGCTGCCCTTCGCGGACGAGATCTTCTGGATCCCGCAGTCGCCCACGCTGCTCTCGCCGCTCCTGGCGGTCGTCCCGCTGCAGATCTTCGCCATGGCGCTGGCCACGGCCAAGGGCCTCGACGTCGACCAGCCGCGCAACCTGGCGAAGTCCGTCACGGTCGAGTAGTCCCACGCGCCGCGCCGGCATCGCCCGGACGCAGCACCACCGAGAAGCCCACCGCGCCACCGGCCCGGTGGGCTTCCGGCGTCCGGGGCCCGTGCCGCGCGCCACCGCTTAGGGTGAACGCATGATCATCGGGGTGGGAATCGACGTCGTGGACGTCGCGCGGTTCATGGACACGCTCGGCCGGACGCCGCGCCTGCGCGAGAAGCTCTTCACCCCCGCCGAGCGCGACCTCCCGGCGGCGTCCCTCGCGGCCCGCTTCGCGGCCAAGGAGGCCATCGCCAAGGCGCTCGGCGCGCCGGGCGGCATGAACTGGCAGGACGCCACGGTCCACCGCGTCGTCGGTGGCGCTCCACAGGTCGAGATCACCGGGACGGTCCAGGCCAGGGCGACCGCGCTCGGGATCACCTCGTTCCACCTGTCGATCTCGCACGACGCCGGGATCGCGTCGGCCATGGTGGTCGCGGAGGGCTGAGGGCTCGTCGCCTCGCCGTGTGCTCCGCCCGGGTGCGGCGGGAGGGCGTGGGTGCTTCGCCGTCGAGCGGGTGGCCGTGAGCGGCCGTCGAGCACGAGGTTGCGGTCGTTCTCGACG
>NZ_JBHXBO010000137.1:0-11449 GCF_042726775.1 Oerskovia sp. NPDC060287 | reverse complement strand
GGGGTGCGGATGGAGGCGGAGGCGGCCGGTCCGGTGCACACGGCCGACCGGGAGCAGCCTCCGTTGTGTTGCTGTGTGCTGCTACGTGTGTGTCGTTCGATCGGCAGCCCGTGGCGGTTCCCTGCCCGACGGCGCGCGTGGCGCGCACGTCGAGGCCTTCCCCTGCCCGGCGGGTGTCGCCACCCGGCCGCCGGTTGAGTCGTCCTCACTCAAGTTATGCCGGTCCGTGCTGCTGCGCAACCTGCAGGTCCGTGAACTTGAGTCCACTAGGCTCAACCTTGTGCGAGGGTGGCGTATTCCCGGGGTGTGCGGGGTGGTCTCGTCGATGCGGCGCACGTCCCGTCATCGTCTCGACCCGCCGCGCGCACACCCCCGGACGGACGAGGAGGCGAGATCAGCAAGGTTCGTGGGGTCCGTTCCGGACCAGGTGCGGGCCACTTGCCGCACGCAGCAGAGCCCCGGGCGCGTCCTCGCGCCCGGGGCTGGGTGTCGCCGATGCTCGTCTCCGAGGTGGCCGGACCGGCTCACCTCGAGCCGCTCACGCCGTCCGCTCGGATGCCGTCTTCTCGCTCAGGCCAGCTCGACGGCGTCGGCCTGCGGTCCCCGGTCGCTCTGGCGCACCTTGTACCGGACCCGGTCGCCCTCCTCCAGGACCTCGTCACCCCGCACGACCGACACGTGCACGAACAGGTCCAGGCCCCCGTCATCGGGGGTGATGAAGCCGAAGCCGCGCTCCTCGTCGTAGCGAGCGACCGTGCCCTCGCCGCCGCGCACGGGCCCGCCGGACGACCCGGGGCCGTTCGACCGGCCGCGGTCTGCGCCGCGCGCGCCGCCGCGTGCGAGCTGCACGTTGCGGGCGTTGGGGCCCTTGTCACCGTCGACGACGTCGTACGTCACACGATCGCCCTCGGAGAGCTCGGTCAGTCCCGAGCCGAGCGCGCTGACGTGGACGAAGACGTCGCCGCCACCCGAGTCGGGCGCGACGAACCCGAAGCCCTTGACCTCGTCGTACCAGGACACGGTGCCGTCGGCGCCGTCCGACGCGGGCCGCGCGGCCTCGGCCGCGAGCGGCAGCAGGTGGTCCGCCTGCGGCCCCTTCTCCCCGTCGACGACGAGGAACGCCACCCGCTGCCCCTCCGAGACCACACCGCCACCGACGATGGCCGAGCTGTGCACGAAGATCTCGGCGCCGCCGCCGTCGGGCGTGACGAAGCCGTAGCCCTTGGTCGGCTCGTACCAGGTGACGGTGCCCAGCACGCCCAGGGGCGCGTCTGCCGCCCGGTCGCCCGTGACACGGACACGACGCGCCTGCGGGCCGCGGTCGCCCTCGCCCATCTCGAACTCGACGATCTGCCCCTCCCGGAGCAGCCTCGTTCCGTCGTCTCCGACGATCTCGGACGCGTGCACGAACAGGTCCTCGGCGTCGTTCCCGAGGTCGATGAATCCGAACCCTCGGTCGGCGTCGAACCATCGGACAGTTCCCTGGGGCACTGGGGACTCCTCTATCTCGGTAGACATTGCTGTCTCCTATTGTCCCCCCGGTCGGAACCGCCGACCGTTGGGCCCGTCGACCCTCGACCCGGTCGAGGCACGAACGTGCGGCCATGGCCACGACCGACGCACCACCGCGCCCCTCCCCCGATCCCCTGCACCACTGACGGGCTCGTGGACCGGTCGTGCCTCGGTGGTCTGGCGGCTCACCCTCGGCCGGCCACTTCCGCGACAACCCGCGTGAGCTCCGACCAGAGCGGGGCGAAGCTCCCGACCCAGGGCGCAGGCATCCCTCCTGCGGCGCGTTGCGCCTCGACCTCGGCCCAGCTGACCCACGCGGCGTCGTCGACCTCGGCCGGGTCGAGGACCAGCCGCGGGCGACCGGGCACGGCCGCGACGTAGACGTCGAGGAACGCCGTGGGCAGCGGCCCCCTGCCCACCCGCGTGAGGGACTCTCCGTCGATCACGAGCCCCGTCTCCTCGCGCACCTCGCGCACGGCCGCCTGAGCGCCGGTCTCGCCCGCGAGCACGCTGCCGCCGGGGATCTCCCACGCGAACGGAAAAGTCTTGGTCGCGGCGCGACGTGTGAGCAGGACCAGGCCGTCGGACCGGACGACGCACGTCGCCACCATGAGGTGGAAGCGGCCCAGGGGCCATCCCGGGTCGCTTCGGCGGTGCACCTCCCCGGTGGGACTGCCCTGCTCGTCGAGCAGGTCCCACGTCTCGGCGTCAGCCATCCACGCATCCTCGCCGCGGCGCGGACCGCACTCCAGACCTGCCCGACGGTCGGCGCCCCTGCGACGCCAGGTCGAGCACCCGCTCCACGGTCGCCGCGTACACCTCGTCGGCGTCGGTCAGGAGTCCGTTGAACCAGTCCGTCGCGATCCGGAACACCAGTGCGCGCACGAGGTGCTGGGCGAAGCCCTCCCCCGGGTCGATCGTCTCGAGGAGCGACGGCGGCGCTCCCTCGAAGCAGACCGCGTCGACGGCGACGATCGCCACCGAGTACCGCACGGGCCGCCAGTAGAGCGTCAGGTCGATCACGGCGGGCGGCAGGCCGTCGGCGAACAGCACGTTGCCCGTGAGGTCGCCGTGGACGATCGTCGAGGGCTCGTCGACGCCACGTCGGGCCGCGAGCAGTGCTGGGAGGTGCGGGACGTCGTCGGGCACCTCCACCGAGTCCTCGCCCCAGGCGAGGCGGTCAGCACGAGCCCAGGCGTGCGTCCGCTCGTCGAGGAACGGGGGCCGCTCCGCGCCGTCGAACGACTGTGCGAAGCAGTGCGCCACCCCCGCGATCTGCGCCCATCGCCCCGCGACGTGCTCGCCCTGCAGGACAGGGAACGCCGTCCAGCCGTCGACGACGAGCTCGCCCGTCCGGCTCGACGCCGGCAGGCTCAGCCGGAGGTCGTCGCTGCCCGCCGGCGCGTGGCGCCGCAGCCAGGCGAGCTCAGCCGGGAGCACGTCGAGCGGCTTGAGCACCAGGCCGTCGGCGCGCCACGCGGCGCCCCGCCCGCCGTCGAGCCTCACTGCGGGGCTGACGGCGCCGAACGCGGCCAGGACCTCTCTCGGTGGCTGCACCGGACGACCCTACCCAGGAGCCGGCCGCGGGACGAGCATGCGGTTGGCGTGGGTCGAGCATGCGGTTGGCGTCCCGAACCAGCCGTCTGGCGACGACAACCGCATGCTCGGCGACGAACGCTGCCCACCACCCACCGCGGCGTCGGCCGCCGCGGTCGCTCCCCGCGCGAGTCGCCCGGTCTGCACGTAATGTCCGGTGACGCCCACGCGTCGACCCAGGTCGTCGCGTGCCGACCACCGCTGGAGGCCCTGTGCACCCGTTCGTCCACCGCTACGAGCTCGACCCTTCTCGGCCGACCGGCCGTGAGGTCGCCCGCGACCTGGCCCTCCGGGCGTTCCTCCCGGGCGCCGTGCTGTGGCTCGCCGTCGTGGGGCTGGGGTTCCTCATCAAGGGTCCGCTCGAGAACCTGCCCGGCGAGGCCGGGGTCAACCGGGCCCTCGTCGACCTGCGGACCCCGTTCCTCGACACGGTCACCGAGCTCCTGTCCGCGATCGGGACGACCGAGTTCATCATCGGCGCCTGCGTGCTCGCGGTCGCCCTGATCTGGTGGCGCACACGGCAGTGGTGGTTCGCCCTGGTCCCCGCGCTCGCGGTGTCGCTGCAGGCCCTGGTCTTCCTGACGTCCTCGCTCGTCGTGGGACGCTCGCGCCCCGAGGTCGAGATGCTCGACCACGCCCCGCCAACCTCGAGCTTCCCGAGCGGTCACACGGGCGCCTCCACAGCCTTCTACCTCACGCTCGCACTGCTCGCGCAGCGCGTGCAGAACCCGGTGCTCCGGGTCGTGCTCACGGTCCTCGCGGTGCTCGTCCCGTTCGCGGTCGGCTTCGCGCGCCTGTACCGCGGCATGCACTCGCCGACCGACGTCCTCGCCGGGTTCGTCAACGGCATCGTGTGCGCGGTCCTGGCATGGGGCTACCTGCGCCGGGACACGTCGCGGGTCCGGGTCTGACGACCGGGGACGGCGCGCGTCGTCGACGGCCGTCGGTCACCGTCGACGACGCCCAGCGCCACCCCGGCGGTCCGGCCGGTCGCCCTCGGCGGCGAGCCCGCCGCCCCACGACCCGACCGTCAGCCGACCACCTGCTCCACGCGCACGATCTCGGTCCGGGCGACCGACCGGTCCCGCACGTCCGCGAGCGCCGCGCGGTCCGGGTCGGCCATGTACGCGGCGAGCGCGGCGTCGTCGGGCATCTCGATGACCTGCACCTCGGTGGGCCGGGACGCGTCCTCGCCGGGCACGCTCCGGACCCGCGACAGGACCCGCCCACCGTGGCGCGGGACGAGCGCGAGGACCTCGTCCTCGTAGCGCGCGAGGGACTCGACCTGACCGTCGACGGCCCAGAGCAGGACGCACAGCGTGAGTGGCACGAGGTCACGCTAGCGCTCTGGACGCCGGCGCGTCAGTCCCGCCCGTCGGACCGTCCCGAGTCCTCCGGCACCGGGCTCGCACCCACCCTGTGAGGTCGCACCCCGAACAACCGCGTCAGCGGGCCGGAGAGGAAGAGCAGGAACAGCCAGTACAGCCCGACGACGGGCGTGACGACGCTCAGCACGAGCGCGACG
The DNA here is from genome assembly GCF_042726775.1 of Oerskovia sp. NPDC060287. Classification (NCBI taxonomy): domain Bacteria; kingdom Bacillati; phylum Actinomycetota; class Actinomycetes; order Micrococcales; family Cellulomonadaceae; genus Oerskovia; species Oerskovia sp. NPDC060287. The sequence continues at coordinate 6,816 of NZ_JBHXBO010000137.1, read as the reverse complement.
AGCAGCAGGCCGATCGCCACGAACGCCCCGCGGGCGTCGAGCTGCCCGCGGACCTCGGCCCGCTGGAGCGAGGGGTCCCGGATCGCGAGGACCTCGATCAGGGCCAGGCTCGCGGTCGTCACGACCATGGTCCCGATGTACAGCGCGTTCACGGGTGCCGTGTCGGTGCCCTGGTCGGCGAGCAGCTGGGTCGTGAACGGGATGAACACGATGCTCGCGAGCCACAGGAAGTTGACCCAGAGCACGGCCGACGAGTAGTCCTGCAGGTGCTCGAACACCCTGTGGTGCCCGGACCAGAAGCTCGCGATCACGACGAAGCTGATCGCGAACGCGAGGAACGTCCCGCGCTCGTCCTCGAAGAGCGTCCTGAGCGGGTGCTCCTTGCCGTCGGTCACCAGGTCGACGAGCGGCAGGACGAGGAGCGTGATGGCGATCGCCACCGCGGCGTCCGTGAAGTTGACGAGCCGGTCGAGGCCTCGGGGCGTGCGGGACGTGAGCATGTCGTCTCCCGGGTCGACCTCCAGGCTATGGCGACGGGGCGACGACCGCCTGGGGAGGTGCGCGTCGGCCGGCACGCGGCCGGACCTCCCTGCCCGGGGACGCGCCCCGCCGAGGAGGGATCGGCGCCCCTCGGGCTCCCTGCGACGGGCACGACCGATGTCACGCCCAGGTCACGACCCGAGCGTCGCCGAGCCGTGCCGCACCGCCGGACGTACAGTCGGCAGATGGGCCAGTCCACACGACCCCGCCAGCAGCCCCACGCCGTCAAGGCGCTCGCGCTCCTCCTGGCCTTCCTGCTCGTGTCGGCTGTGGGGGGAGTCCTCGCGGCCGGCCTGCTGCTGCCGCTCGCCGCCGGGGCGAGCGCGGTCAGCAAGGACGTCACGCAGCTGTTCGAGGAACTGCCGGACGACCTCAAGCCCGGTCCGCTGTCCGAGAAGTCGCGCGTCTTCGCGAACGACGGGACGACGCTCCTCGCGACGTTCTACACCGAGAACCGCATCGTGGTGCCGCTCGACCAGGTCTCGCAGCACATGAAGAACGCCGTGGTCGCGATCGAGGACAAGCGCTTCTACGAGCACGGCGGGCTCGACCCCGAGGGCGTGAGCCGTGCCGCGATCAACAACTTCACGGGTGGCGACACGCAGGGCGGGTCGAGCCTCACGCAGCAGTACGTGAAGAACGTGCTGATCGAGCAGGCCATGCGCGACGAGGACCCCATCGCGGTCCGCTCGGCACGTGACGACACGCTGGGGCGCAAGGCACGCGAGGCCAAGCTCGCGATCTCGCTCGAGACGGTCATGTCCAAGGACGAGATCCTGCAGGGCTATCTCAACATCGCGCAGTTCGGCATCCGGGTCTACGGCGTGGAGACCGCCTCGCTCCACTACTTCGGCAAGCACGCCTCCGAGCTGAGCATCGTCGAGGCCGCCACCATCGCCGGGGTGACGAACGCACCGACCAGGTACGACCCCGTGACCAACCCGGCCAGCTCCGAGACGCGCCGCAACCGGGTCCTCGACAGGATGCTCGAGCAGGAGTACATCACCCAGCAGGAGCACGACGAGGCCGTCGCGACCCCTCTGCCGGCCACGCTCAACGTCCAGCCCATCTCCGCCGGGTGCCAGACGGCCGGCGGGGCGGCGTTCTTCTGCGACTACGTCACCAAGGTCATCACGTCGGACCCGACGTTCGGCGAGACCAAGAAGGACCGTCAGGCCCTGCTCTACCGCGGCGGCCTCGACATCACCACGACGCTCGACCCCCGCCTGCAGACCGCTGCCGAGGCGAACATCACGGCCGCCGTCCCCGCCCTGGACCCGAGCGGCCTCGAGGACGCGCTCGTGACGGTCGAGCCCGGGACCGGGAAGATCCTCGCGATGGCCCAGAACCGGCCCTACGACGTCGCCCGCGAGCCTGCCCCCGGGACCACGGCCATCAACTACTCCGCGGACCAGCTGCACGGTTCGTCCCGAGGCTTCTCTCCCGGTTCGACGTGGAAGGTGTTCACGCTCGCCGAGTGGTTGCGCTCGGGCCATACCCTCAACGACACGGTCAACGCGAACAAGCGGACGTTCGTGCCCAACAGGGACTTCCGCGCGTCGTGCGCCCGTCTGGACCGCATCCCGTGGTCGCCCGGGAACTCCGACGGGTCGACCGACCAGGGGTCGATCCCCGTCCTGCGCGCGACGTTCAACTCGGTCAACACCGCCTACGCCTCGATGGAGTCGCAGCTGGACCTCTGCGGGGTCCGGGACATGGCGTGGAGCGCCGGGTTGCGCCCCTCGATCACGTCCGAGCTCAAGGGCGACGCGTCGTCGATCCACGTCATGCCGACCATGACGATCGGCACCCAGAACTCGTCGCCGTTGCAGATGGCTGCGGCGTACGCGACGTTCGCGAGCGGCGGCACGTACTGCGCCCCGATCGCGATCACGCGCGTCGTCGGAGCCGACGGTGCGGACCTCCCGGTCCCGTCGGCGAACTGCACCCCGAACGCCGTCGACCCACGGATCGCGAACACCGTGACCTTCGCGCTCGAGAACGTCATGACCCAGGGGACGGCCAAGAAGTCCCAGCTCTCCCGCCCGAGCGCGGGCAAGTCGGGGACCGCGAACAACAACAACCACACCTGGTTCATCGGGTACACGCCCCAGCTCGTCACGGCCGTGTGGATCGGCAACGCCGAGAACGACGTCTCCATGAGCTACATGCGCATCAACGGCCGCTACGAGAAGCGGTGGTACGGCTCGACGCTCGCGGCACCGACGTGGCGGTCCTTCATGGAGACCGCGCTCGAGGGCACGCCGGTGATCGGCTTCCCGGGACCCGACCCCGCGATGGTGGGACAGGCGCCGGCCCCTCAGCCTCCCAAGAAGACCCCCAGGGACGACGCTCCGGACCCCGCTCCGGCCGACCCTGCTCCCCCGGCCGACCCCGCCCCTCCCGCGGACCCGGCTCCCCCGGCCACCCCCTAGCCCTCGGCCGAACCTCGGCCGCCGGGCCTCGACCGGACCCGGGTTCAGGCAACTCTCAGGGTCCTTCTCAGGGGCATCCCCGATGCCCGGCCCGGGCCGTGCGCGCCACCATGGTGCCAGCGGCCCGGAGGGGCGAGCGTGAGCAGGGTTCGGTGCCCCGTCGACCCGCTCCGTCAGGGGCGCTGCACAGCCCAGCGCACCCTCCCAGAGACGAGTCCGCCATGTCCTCCCCGTCCCGCACGACGACGTCCCCCACGCTCCCTTCCGGTGCGGTCGGCACCTTCGAGCACGACGCCACGACCACGCAGGCCATCGCGTCGGCCCGCGGCCTGGTCAAGACCTACGGCAAGGGCCCGACGGCCGTCCACGCGCTCGCGGGCGTCGACGTCGACTTCGGGCGTGGTCGGTTCACCGCGATCATGGGCCCCTCGGGCTCGGGCAAGTCGACGCTCATGCACTGCATGGCGGGCCTCGACTCCCCGACGGCCGGCACGGTCGTGGTCGACGACCTCGTGGTCTCGGGCATGAACCAGCGTCAGCTCACGAAGCTGCGCCGCACCCAGCTCGGCTTCGTCTTCCAGTCGTTCAACCTGGTCCCGACGCTCACGGCCGAGGAGAACATCACGCTGCCGCTCGACATCGCGCGCCGGCCCGTGGACCGGGCGTACCTCGCGAAGGTGGTCGACGCCGTCGGGCTCACGGACCGTCTCACGCACCGCCCGAGCGAGCTGTCCGGCGGCCAGCAGCAGCGTGTCGCGTGCGCGCGCGCCCTGGTCTCCCGTCCTGCGGTCGTGTTCGCGGACGAGCCCACGGGCAACCTGGACTCGACGTCCTCGCGCGAGGTCCTGACGTTCCTGCGCGAGTCGGTCGACGACCTGGGCCAGTCGGTCGTCATGGTCACGCACGACCCCGTCGCCGCGAGCTACGCGCACCGCGTCCTGTTCCTCGCGGACGGCCGGATCGTCGACGAGATCACCGACCCCACGCCCGACTCGGTCCTCGAGGTCCTGGGCTCCCTCACGCGCAAGAAGGCGGCCGCCTGATGCTGCGCGTCGCCCTGCGCAACGTCCGCGCGCACCTCGTGCGCCTCGGGCTGTCCATCCTCGCGGTCGTGCTCGGCGTCTCGTTCGTCGCGGGCACCTTCTCGCTGCGCGAGATGCTCTCCTCGACGTTCGACGGGATCGTCGACGCCGGGTCCTCGTCCGACGTGTACCTGCGCGGCGGCGAGGACTCCGCGGCGCTCACGCAGGAGAACGCGAGCGCGGGAGCCGTCCGCAACACCATCCCGGCGGACCTCGCGGACACGGTCCAGGGGATCGACGGCGTCGCGCACGCCTTTGCCGACTACACCGGTCCGTTGGTGCTCGTCGGGGCGGACGGCACCCCGCCGCCCACCACGGGCGCACCGACGTTCGGCCTCGCGTGGCGGGCCGAGGACCCCTCGACACCGATCGCGGAGGGAGCGGCGCCGTCGGGCAGCGGAGAGTTCCTGCTCGAGGCCGGCACGGCCGAGGCCAGCGGGCTCACGGTCGGCGGCACGACGACGCTCGTCGTCGCGGGGCAGGTCACCGAGGCGACCCTGACGGGGATCGTCGACATGGGGGCCTCGATGGCCGGCGCGAGCATCGTGTTCTTCGACGAGCCCACGGCCGCGGCGGCCTTCGCGCCCGACGGCACGGTCTCGACGATCTCGGTCCTGGCCGAGGACGGCGTGGGCGAGCAGGAGCTCGCCGACCGGATCACGGCCGCTCTCGGCAGCTCTGCGGACGCCGCCACCGGCACCTCGCCCGTCGAGGTGGTCACGGGCGAGTCCGTACGCGACGAGGCCCGCGAGGACATCGCGTCCCAGCTCGGGTTCATCGAGACGTTCCTGCTGGTCTTCGCGGGGATCTCGTTGTTCGTCGGCGGGTTCATCATCGCCAACACGTTCGCGATGACGGTGCGGCAGCGGCAGCGCGAGCTCGCGCTGCTGCGCGCCGTGGGGGCCTCCCCGCTCCAGGTGTTCGCCTCGATCCTGGTCCAGGCCGCGGTCATCGGGGCGCTCGGCGGCGCGCTCGGGGTGCTCGGTGGCCTGGGGCTCGTCACGGCGCTCAGGGCGATGTTCGGGTCGATGGGCATGGAGCTCGCGGGCGACATCCCGCTCGACGCGACGACCGTCGTGGTCTCGCTCGTGCTGGGCGTGGTCGTCTCGGTCGCGTCGGCGGCGCTCCCTGCCCGACGCGCGGCGCTCGTCCCCCCGGTCGAGGCCATGCGCGACGACTCCCCCGCCCAGGCCGGGTCGCTCCACGCCCGGGGCATCGCGGGCGCGGTCGTCGCCGGGGCGGGCGTCGGAGCGGTGGTCGTCGCGGTCGTCCAGGCCGCGGCCGACGAGAACGCGGGCACGGGGACGCTCCTCGGCCTCGGGGCCGTCGGGGTGGTCGTGGGGACGCTCCTGCTGGCCCCGGTCGTCGCGCGCGGCGTCCTGCACGTCATGTCGGCGCCGTTCGTCGCGTTCGCCAAGCCCCTCGGGACGCTCGCGCGCGGCAACGTGACGCGCAACCCCCGCCGCACCGCGAGCACGGCGAGCGCCCTCATGATCGGCATGTCGCTCGTCGGTGCAGCTTCGGTCCTGGCCGTGTCGATGCAGGCGTCGATGAAGTCCATCGTGGCCGACGAGTCGTTGGCCGACCTGGTCGTCGAGTCCGCGACGGGCACGGTCCCCTCGGGTGCGGTGAGCGACATCGCGGCGCTGCCCGAGGTCGGCGCGGCCGACTCGTTGACGGCCGACCAGTACTTCGTCGGGCGCTCCTCGGGGGACGAGGCCGACGCGTCTCCCCTGTTCGTCCTCGGGGTGGACCCTGGCGTGTTCGGCCGGACGTGGCAGACGGAGACGGTCGAGGGCAGCCTCGACACGCTCGCCGACGGACAGGTCAGCGTCCTCCAGGCGACCGCGACGGACGAGGGCTGGGCCCTGGGCGACGAGCTCACGCTCCGCACCCAGCGAGGCAGCGTGGACGTCACGATCGGGTCGATCTTCGACTCGCCCGCCCTGGGCGTCCCGGTCGTCGTGCCCGACACGGTGTTCGCGGAGCTCTCTGTGGCTCCTGCGGAGATGTCGACCATGGTGCTCGTCAAGGCGGCCGACGGCGTGACCCAGGCCGAGCTCGACGCCGCGGTCACCGCGGCCGCCGAGCCGTACATGATCGTGTCGGTCATGGACGACGAGGAGTACGTCTCGGCGCTCGCGAGCCAGATCGACCAGATGCTCACGATCCTCTACGCCCTGCTGGGGCTGTCGATCGTCATCGCGGTGCTCGGCATCGTCAACACGTTGGCGCTGTCGGTGATCGAGCGGACGCGTGAGATCGGGCTCTTGCGGGCCGTGGGTCTGGGGCGGTCGCAGCTCGCCGGGACGATCGTCATCGAGTCGGTCCTCACGGCCGTGTTCGGGACGCTGCTGGGGCTCGCGGTCGGGGTGGGGCTCGCCGCGGCGATGCCGACCGTGTTCGCGAGCACGGGCTTCACCGCCCTCGCGATCCCGTGGGCCGGGCTCGGGACCATGGTGGGCGTCGCGGTGCTCGTCGGGGTCCTGGCCGCGGGATGGCCCGCGCTGCGCGCGGCGCGGCTCCCGGTGCTCGACGCCGTGACCGTCGACTGACGGACCGGCGGCGGCCGGCGGCGGCCGGTTGCCGGCCGGCGCCGGTCAGTCGGCGCCTGTCAGTCGGCCTGCAGCCAACGGTGGTGGCCGGCAGCCAACGGTGGTGGCCGGCGCACCAGTCACCGGTGATCGAAGTCCGCCCCCTCCCAGAGGGTCCGCACCCCTCCCGGAGGCGGGTGTGTTTCTGCGTAGCCACCACAATTG
>NZ_JBHXBO010000136.1:0-11550 GCF_042726775.1 Oerskovia sp. NPDC060287 | reverse complement strand
CTGGGCGCCAGAACGACCGCAACCTCGTGCTCGACCGCAGGAATCCCCCGGCCCGACGACGGAGCCCACCTCAGGAGGACCGTGCGGCCTCGCGGAGCCGGACGTCAGGCGGGGTCAGGCGGGGTCAGGTGGGGTCAGGTGGGGTCTCGTTCGTCCCGCACCTGGTCCGCCGAAGACGCGGTCATGAGCCGCATCGGCTCGGGGACGTTGCCGTAGACGACGTGCCGGTACCAGGCGGTACGCGTGCGGGACTCGCGGAACACCGTCCCGGAGAGGAGCACGAGAACGGCCACGAAGGCCCAGAAGAACCCCGACGCGAAGAATGCGGGCCAGTATGCGGCGACCGGTTCACCAGCGATCAGCGCGTATCCGGCGATCACCATGAGCATCGTGCCGTAGCCCAGGACCAGCGTCCAGGTCGTGTCCCGCACCGAGTAGAACGCTCCCCGGATGTCGTCCGCGACCCACCACCAGTACCTCGCGGGCAGCCGCATGCCGAGCCGGTACAGCACCCACCGCCACAGCGGCGGGCGCTCGCGCCACCGCAGACCCCACCCCGCACGCAGCAGGCTGCGGATCTCGTCGGTGCTCAGCCGGTCGGGCGCGGGTGCGCCGGTCGCCTCCGCGGCCGCTCGGGCCACGTCCTGCTGGACGGCGAGCAGCTCGTCGCCGTGGACCTCGCGCCAGCGGCGCGGGTAGGCACGCGCCCAGAAGCGCGCCGACCGCTCGAAGCGCTCGTCGACCGTCAGGTCGCGGCGGCGCGTCACACCAGCCCTCCGGCGAGCCTGCCCGACGTCGGGCGTGCTGCCGTGCCGCGCCCGTCGAGGGCCTGCTGCGCCCTGGCAGCGAGCTCGCGGAGCCGAGCCGTCTCCTGCTCGGCCGCGCGACGGCCGTCGTCGGTGATCCGGTAGTAGCGCCGCAGGCGACCGTCGACCACCTCCTCGCCCGAGGGTTCGACGAGCCCCGCGCCCGAGAGCCGGTCGAGGTTGCCGTACAGGGTGCCGGCTCCGAGGGCGGTGGCCCCGTCGGAGAGCTCGGCGACCGCCTGGATGACGGCGTAGCCGTGGAGCGGCTCGGGAGTGAGCGAGAGCAGGATCAGGTACGCCTGCTCGGTCATGCGGAACGGCTTGGCGCCAGGCGGACCACTCACGGCGGGAGTCATGGTCGATATATATCGCGCGACGACCCATGGGGCAAGACGCCGCGCCCGGCTGGACGACCCTGCGGCCCCGTGGGTCACTGTCGGACCCCGACGCTACGATCGAACACATGTTCGAATCGCTGCTCGGAGCCCGCCCTGGGCCAGGGGTCCAGGTGATCGCCGCCGTCCTCTCGCGCGACCGCACGTGCACGTTCCCGGGGTGCGCCGTGCCCGCGTTCCGCTGCGACCTCGACCACGTCAGGCGCCCGTCGCCGCCGGGACCGGGCGCGACCCAGGAGGCGACGGACGTGGGCCCCGACGAGCTCATCTCGCTCTGCCGACACCACCACGTGGTCCGGGCGCGGCACGGCTGGCGTCCTGAGCTCGCGGCCGACGGCACCGTCCGCTGGACGTCACCGACGGGGCACCGCTACGTCCGCGAGCGCCTCGGGGTCGCTCAGAACAGGGAGTCGCCCGTGATCCGCTCGTAGGCCTCGAGGTAGCGGTCGCGCGTGCGCTCGACGACGTCGGCGGGCAGCGACGGCGGCGTGGCGTCGGACGCGCGGTCCCAGCCCGAGGCGTCGGAGGCGAGCCAGTCGCGGACGTACTGCTTGTCGAAGCTCGGCTGCGAGCGCCCCGGCTGCCACTGGTCAGCGGGCCAGAAGCGCGACGAGTCGGGCGTCAGCACCTCGTCTCCGAGCACGGTCGCGCCCGTGACGGGGTCCACGCCGAACTCGAACTTGGTGTCGGCGAGGATCACGCCGCGCTCGCGCGCGATCTCCTCGGCGCGCGAGTAGACCGCGAGCGTCAGGTCGCGCAGGCGGGTCGCCGCCTCGAGCCCGACCGTCTGGGCGACGACCTCGAACGACACGTTCTCGTCGTGCTCCCCGACCTCGGCCTTGGCGGCGGGCGTGAAGATCGCCTCCGGCAGGCGCGAGCCGTCGACGAGCCCCTCGGGCAGAGGAACTCCGCACACCGTACGGTCCACGCGGTACTCGACCAGGCCGGAACCGGTGAGGTAGCCACGGGCCACGCACTCGACAGGGAACATCTCGAGGCGGCGGCAGATCATGGCGCGACCGGCGACGACGTCCGGCACCAGGCCGTCACCGGGCATGGCGCTGGCCTCGGTGCTCACGACGTGGTTGGGGACGAGGTCGGCGAGCTTGTCGAACCACCACAGGCTGAGCTGGGTCAGGACGACGCCCTTGTCGGGGATCCCCGGGGACAGGACGTGGTCGAACGCGCTCACGCGGTCGCTCGCGACGACCAGGACGACGTCGCCGAGCGGGTGCGCCCCGCCGAGCTGCGCGAGGTCCGGCTCGTAGAGGTCGCGGACCTTCCCCGAGTAGACGTGCCGCCACCCCGGCAGGTCGAGGTGGGCCGTGTCGAGGGCGTCGCGCGAGTCAGTCACGGCGCCTAGTCTCTCATCCGGCACGGGCGTCGTTCAGGGCGTCCGGATGGCGAGGCTCCGGTCCGTCGGCTGCTGACGCGCACGGATCGGCAGCTCTGCTCGCCGCGATGCCGCCGGGCTGTCGTGATCTGCCCAGGTAGGGTCCTGGCAACGGCTTCAGGGCAGATGCCGCTCGAGACCTGGAGCGAACGAGCCCAGCGCGATGGATGGGGGTCGAGGTCGCATGAGACCGAAGCGCTTGCTCGGTGGGGTTCTCGTCGGCATGCTCGGGCTCACGGCCTGCGCCGGCATGGGCCAGCCGCGCCTCGATCCGCTTCCCACCCCGACCGTGCCGGTGCCGTTCGCGTACTGGCTCCCGTCGGAGCCCGGAGGTGACGCGGCTCAGCTCGAGGGCACTCTTGTGGAAGAGGACGGCTGCCTGTACGTCGACGCTGATTCGGCGAGGTATCTTCCGGTCTTTCCCGCGGGTGCGGTCGCCTGGGACGGTTCGACCCTGACGACGACCAACCCGAGAGACCCGGCGACGAGGGACGAGGTCGTCCCGGGCGAGGAGATCTCGCTGGGCGGCGGGGGCGACGAAGGGATGCCCGAGCCGGGGCCGACCACCGTCGTCCCTGACGCCTGCGACCTGGCGGAAAGGTACTTCATCGTCGCTGCACCCTAGTGGCCGAAGGGATAGCCGGGTCACAGGGGCCGCGAGGGATCGGGCAGGAAGACCCCTCGGAGCGCGGCCTCCCGACGCTCGTCGGACCGGTCCGTCATGACCCCGACCATGCGCGTCGGACAGCCCGCACCGTCGCTCACCGTCACGGCACGGCAGGCCACGCGCAGGTAGCGTCCGTCGGCGGACCGCAGGCGGTGCTCGAGGTCGAGCGACCCGCCCGCTCCGCCGAGCTGGGCCGCGAGCGCGACCTGGACCGCCTGCAGGTCCTCGGGGTGGACCCGGTCGAGCCACTCGTCGGGGTCGGCGGTCTTGACGTCGTCGTCGGGCAGGCCGAGCATGGCGCGCCAGGACGGCGAGAAGTAGACCGTGCCGGTCGCGACGTCCCAGTCCCACGTCGCGTCGTACGCGGCGACCGAGGCGAGGGCGTAGCGTTCCTCGCTCGCGCTGATCTCCTCAGCCAGGCGCCGCTCTCGCCGCGCCGCCTCCTCGAGCTCGGTACGCTGCGCGCGCAGCGCCGCGAGGTGGTGCTCCTGGTCGAGCGCGACCGCGAGCATGGCCGCCCAGTGGTTGTACTTCTCGCGCGCGCTCGTCGCCCGGGTGTCGACCGGTCCCCCGATCACGAGGTACCCCCAGTCGCTCACGTCGAACGCGACCGGGATGACGAACGAGAGGGCGTTGGCGCTCAGCAGCGCCCGGGGCGGGAACTCCGCCGGGGCGTACCGGTGGCCGACGAGCCGTTGCCCGGCGGCGCTGCCCCGGACGCCCGCGACCTCGAGCACGCCGCCCGCGGCCCCACCGCCCGGCGGAACCCACAGCGCGATCGCCGCCGGACCGGCCTGCCCTCGCGGCAACCACTCGAGATGACGCAGCGACGCGCTGTCGGCGTGCATGAGCTCGAGGTCGAGCTCGTACTGGTCGACCATGGCTCGTTCGAGGTGACCCGAGCGGACGAGGAGCCCGTGCGTGCACCCTTTCGAGAGCGCGACGAGGATCTCGGTCGTCACGTCGCCGAGCGCTCGGGAGCGCTCCTGCGGACGGCCGCGCGCCGCGCCACCGACCGCGACCCCGAGCGGCCCCGCCGGCCCACGGCGCCTGAGGCCGCCGAGGAGCTCGGCCTCCAGGGCGCGCACGGCCGGCACGAGCTGTTCGAGGGCCTCGGGGACCGGGCGCAGCACCGCGGTCCGGTCGGCGAGGGCCCGGTAGGAGTGCGACGTGGGCGTCGTCGCGTCGGTGGCGGCGTCGGTCATCATCCCGACGACGGCGCGCACCCACCCGCCGACCGCGCTCTCCCCCGCACCGGCCGCCCCCGAGGGACCCGGGCGCGGCCTCGCGCGCAGGACCACGGCGTCGTCGAGCACGGCGCGTGCCACGGCCCCGAGGCGCGCCGCCGCGGAGTCCCCCTCGCCCGCACCGGCGATCCGCGGCACGCCGTCGACGAGCAGGTCGGTCCGCGTGCCGTCGACGCACCCGCAGGACTCGCGGCAGACGAGGGTCGCCTCGGCGAGGTGCTGGCCCGGACCGACGCGGTCGCCGTGGATGCGTGCGAGCAGGAGCTCGGCAGCGAGCTCGCCGACGCGGTCGTGGTGCGGGTCGACGGACGAGAGCCGTGGCCGCGCACGAGCGCCGCCGTCCGAGTGGTCGAACCCGATGAGCGCCTGGTCGCGGGGCAGCACGAGCCCCGCGTCGGTCAGAGCCCGCAGGAAGCCGACCGCGTTGCGGTCCGTCCCTGCGATGGTCGCGGTCGTGTCGAGCCCTTCGTCGAGCGCGGTCCGGGCGGCTGCCGCCCCCGCGGCCTCCTGGTTGTCGCGGGTCCGGTAGACCCACTCGGGCCGCGGCTCGATCCCGTGGCTGCGCAGCGCGGCCTCGTACGCGGCGTGCCGTTCGGCCAGGTCGTGCTGGCGCGGGTTGCCGAGGAACCCGATCCGCTGGTGACCGTGCTGGAGGAGGTGCTCGACGGCGGCACGCACCCCGCCCGCGTTGTCGGGGGTGACCAGGGGCGCTCCGAGGGCGTCGACCGTCTCGCTGATCACGACCAGGGGCCTTCCCGACCGGTCGAGCGTCCGCAGGACGTCGTGCTCGACGGCGGACGTGACCACGATGACCCCGTCCATCGCGTCGAGCCCCACGATCGGACGGTGCGGGGGCTGGTCGGGGAACTCGTCCCGGTCGAGGTCCGCGGGATAGGTCTGGACCGCGACCACGCGGTGCCCGCCCGCGCGCAGGCCGCGCGCGATCCCCGCGAGGACCTTGCCGAAGTAGAAGCCCCCCACGACCGGTGAGAGCACACCGATCGTGAGGTTCCGTCGGTGGGTCGTGACATCGACCATGGCGATCACCCCGTCGTGTACCGGATTCCCCCCTGGCGGGCTCGCCGTCGAGCCCGTCCGATCGTGCACCACGCCCTGACTGGGGGCATGCTGTGTGACCGTGGCCACATTCTTACGTCCGGAACGCCCGATTGCTACCGGTAGGCGCACGACCATCACCGACGTCGCCCGCGCGGCCGGGGTGTCGATCGCCGTCGTCTCCTACGCCCTCAACGGTCGACCGGGGGTCTCCGACCGCACGCGGCGCCGGGTTCTCCAGGTCGCCGAGGAGCTCGGGTGGCGGCCGAGCGTGGCCGCCAGGACGCTGCGCGGCGCGGCCGGATCGGTCGCGCTCGTCCTGGTGCGCGACGCGGTCGGGATCGCGTCGACGGCCACGGACCTCGAGCTCTCGGACGGTCTCCGGGACGTCCTCGACGGGCACCTCTCGCTGGCCGTCCACCTGCTGGGCTCCACGGCCGCGGCGGCGGGCGCGATCGCAGACTGGTGGGCCGAGCAGCGATACGACGCTGTGGTCCTCACGGGGGTCCGTCACGAGGACCCACGGCTCGCGGTCGTCGCACGCCTGGGCGCGGCGGCGGTCCTGGTCGACCACGTCGCGCCCGTCCGCGACCCGCGCGACCAGTCAGCACCCGTGTCGCCGGCGCCCCCGGGGCACGAGCCGCGGGCCGTGGCCCTGGATCCCTCGGCCGACACCAAGGTCGGCCGCTACGTCTCGGACCTCGGGCACCGGCGCGTCGCGGTGCTCGCGTCCGCGGCGGACCTCCGGTCGGGGCGCGGCGCCGCGGAGGCCGTGAGCGCGGAGGTCGTCCGCCGGGGCGGGGTCGCGGTCGTCGAGTCGTGCACGACGCTCGCGGACGTCGCGGCGACCGCGCGCCGGCTGCTCGCGTCCCCGGAGCGCCCGACGGCGATCGTCACCTCGGACGACCAGGGCGCCCTGGTCGTCCTCGACGTCGCGCGACGTGCGGGTCTCGCCGTCCCGTGGGACCTGTCGGTCGTCGCGGGCCGCGACTCCCCGGTGCTGCGACTGTCGACCCCACCCGTGACGGCCGTCGGGCGGCCCGACCGGGAGCTGGGGCAGGAGGCCGGGCGTCAGGTGCTCCGCGCCCTCGGCCGGTCCGACGGGACCCCGCCCGGCCCCGAGGCCGGCCCCGACGCCGGCCCCGACGCCGCGCCGGGGACCACGACCTCGCATCCCGAGCCCCTGCCCGCGGTCCCCGGCGGACGGCTCGTCGTGCGCGGCACCACCTCTCCCCCGCGCTGACCAGGGCCCCCGGACCCGTCGAGCGGGTGAACGGGGTTGTCCACCTAAACGTTTCACGACCTGCCGACCTCACCCGGTCCGTGACACGTTGCGCTCGGCGCCGCACTCCGCGGCACGGGCCGGCCGGTGCCGTCCGGCCCCAGGACGAACCCCAGGAGGATCTCGTGTCACCAACCCACCATCGGCTGCGCAAGGGCGCGACAGCCATGGCCGCCGCGGCGCTCGTCGCCGCTCCCCTCGCACTCGCGCAGGTCCCTGCCGCAGCGGCCGAGCCGCGGGTCGCGAACCCGTACTCCGGGGCGACCCAGTACGTGAACCCGTACTGGTCGGACTCGGTCGAGGCGGCCGCGACGCGGGCGGGCGGCGACCTCGCCGCGAAGATGCAGGCGATCTCGGGCGAGCCCACGGCCGTCTGGATGGACCGCATCAGCGCGATCGAGGGCAACGCCGACGGCCCCGGCCTGCGCTTCCACCTGGACGAGGCGCTCGCCCAGAAGGACGCGGGCGTGCCGATCGTGTTCAACCTGGTCATCTACGACCTGCCCGGTCGTGACTGCTACGCGCTCGCGTCGAACGGCGAGCTGCCCGCCACCGACGCCGGGCTCGTGCGCTACAAGAACGAGTACATCGACCCGATCGTCGACATCCTCGACGACCCCAAGTACGACTCGCTGCGCATCGCCGCGACGATCGAGCCCGACTCGCTGCCCAACCTCATCACCAACATCAGCACGCCCGACTGCCAGCAGTCCGCGCCGTACTACCGCGCAGGCGTGAAGTACGCGCTCGACGAGCTCTACACGGTCGGCAACGTCTACTCCTACATCGACGCCGCGCACGCGGGCTGGCTGGGCTGGCCGAGCAACTCGGGCCCCGCCGCCAAGCTCTTCGCCGACGTCGTGAGGTCGACGAACGCGGGATTCGCCTCGGTCACGGGATTCGTGACCAACACCGCGAACTCGACGCCGCTGGCCGAGCCGTTCCTCGAGGACATCCAGATCGGCGGCACGCCCATCCGGTCGTCCAGCTTCTACGAGTGGAACGCCGACTTCGACGAGACCGACTGGACCGCGCACCTCTACGACCTCCTGGTCGCCGAGGGCTTCCCGGCCTCGATCGGCATGCTCATCGACACCTCGCGCAACGGGTGGGGCGGCGACGCCCGGCCGACCGCGGTCAGCACGTCGACGAACCACAACACCTACGTCGACGAGTCCCGGGTCGACAAGCGCATCCACCGCGGCGCGTGGTGCAACCCGGCCGGTGCCGGCATCGGTGAGCGTCCGCAGGCCACGCCCGCGGGATACCCCGAGTCGCACCTGCACGCGTTCGTGTGGGTCAAGCCTCCGGGCGAGTCCGACGGCGCATCGACGGACATCCCGAACGACCAGGGCAAGCGGTTCGACCGCATGTGCGACCCGACGTTCGTCTCGCCCAAGCTCTCCAACCAGCTGACGGGCGCGCTGGGCGGGGCCCCGCTCGCGGGCCAGTGGTTCGACGCGCAGTTCGAGATGCTCGTCGAGAACGCCTACCCGGTCATCGACGGTGGCGGCACGACGCCCGGCGACGTGACGGCGCCCACGGCCCCGACGGGCCTGACCGCGGACACGCCCACGGCCACCTCGGTCGCGCTCTCGTGGACGGCCTCGACCGACGCGGTCGGGGTGACGGGCTACACCGTCTACCGCAACGGCGTGCAGGTCGGCACGTCGACCTCGACGAGCTTCACGGCGACGGGCCTGAACCCCTCGACCACGTACTCGTTCACGGTCACGGCGCGCGACGCGGCGGGCAACGTCTCGGCCGCGTCGACCGCCCGGTCGGTCACGACCGCGGCGGGCCAGACGGACCAGCCGCCGTCGACCCCCACGGGGCTGGCCGCGGGCACGACCACCGCGAGCACCGTCCCGCTCTCGTGGAACGCGTCGACCGACGACGTCGGCGTGGCCGGCTACGTGGTCTACCGCAACGGCTCGCAGGTCGGCACCCCGACCGGCACGTCGTTCACCGACACGGGCCTGACGGCCGGCACCGCGTACTCGTACACGGTCCGGGCCAAGGACACCGCGGGCAACCTCTCGGCGGCCTCGGCCGCGGTGAGCGCGACGACCACGACGGTCGTCGTCCCGCCCCCGGGCTCGTGCACGGTCGCTTACACGGCCAACAGCTGGGGCTCGGGCTTCACGGGCACCATCAAGGTCACGAACACCTCGACCAGCACGGTCAACGGCTGGAGCCTGGCCTTCACGTTCCCGTCGGGCCAGACGATCACCAACTCGTGGTCGGGCCAGTTCACCCAGACCGGCGCGAACGTCACGGTGACCGGGCTCTCCTGGAACGCGAACCTCGCGCCGGGCGGGTCGGCCGAGGTCGGCTTCAACGCGAGCCACAGCGGCACGAACGGCGTGCCGGCCGTCTTCACCCTCAACGGCCAGGCCTGCACCGTCGCCTGACCTGACCTGACCGACAGCACCCGACCGGGCTGCCCGGGCCCGCACCTCGCGGCCCCAGGCAGCCCGGTCCTTCTTCCAGGAGCTTTTCCATGAGTCCTCTGCAGGATCCGATCTCCCGCCCCCGGCGCAGGGCCGCGTACGCCGCGATCGCGGTGGGCGCCGTCCTGGTCGCGAGCGCGCTGCCGTCCGCCGCAGCCCACTCCGGCCCGACGACGTCGCTCGCCCCCTCCTCGACGCCCGCCTCGGCGTCGCTCGTCCCGGCCACGGCCGCGGACGTGTCCCTCGCCGGCGTCCCGGCCGACGACTGGCTGCACACCGACGGCTCGACCATCGTCGACGCGGCGGGCAACGAGGTCTGGCTGACCGGCGCGAACTGGTTCGGCTTCAACGCGAGCGAGCGCGTCTTCCACGGCCTGTGGTCCGGCAACCTCGAGGCGATCACCCGCTCGATGGCCGAGCGGGGCATCAACATCGTGCGCGTGCCCGTCTCGACCGAGCTGCTGCTCGAGTGGAAGGACGGCGAGACCGTCGCGTCGCCCAACGTCAACACGTACGTGAACCCCGAGCTCGTGGGCATGGACAACAAGGAGATCTTCGACCACTGGCTCTCGCTGTGCGAGAAGTACGGGCTCAAGGTCATGATCGACCTCCACAGCGCCACGGCCGACAACTCCGGCCACGTCTATCCCCTGTGGACCCACGGGGGATTCACCGTCGAGGACTTCTACGCGGGCTGGGAGTGGTTCGCCCAGGAGTACGCGGACGACGACACGATCGTCGCGGCCGACCTCAAGAACGAGCCGCACGGCTCGCAGTCCGAGACCCTGCGCGCCAAGTGGGACGGGTCGAGCGACGCCGACAACTGGCGCTACATCGCCGAGCAGGCCGCCGCACGGATCCTCGCGATCAACCCGCACCTGCTGATCCTCGTCGAGGGTGTCCAGGTCTACCCGAAGGCCGGCAAGACCTGGGCCGACCGCGGGCTCGACGACTTCCACAACACGTGGTGGGGCGGCAACCTGCGCGGCGCGGCCGACCACCCGGTCGACCTGGGGGCGCACCAGGACCAGCTCGTCTACTCGCCGCACGACTACGGGCCGCTCGTCTCGCCGCAGCCCTGGTTCGAGGGCGACGACTGGGACCGCGCCACGCTCGAGGCCGAGGTGTGGGACCCGAACTGGCTGTACCTGTGGAAGCAGGAGACCGCGCCGCTGCTCGTGGGCGAGTGGGGCGGCTTCCTGGACGGCGGCAAGAACGAGAAGTGGATGCGCGCGCTGCGCGACATGATGGTCGACTACCGGATCAGCCACACGTTCTGGTGCATCAACCCGAACTCGGGCGACACGGGCGGGCTGCTCAACCACGACTGGACCACGTGGGACGAGGCCAAGTACGACCTGCTCGAGCCCTCCCTGTGGAAGGAGGGCGGGAAGTTCGTCTCGCTCGACCACCAGGTGCCGCTCGGCGGGGCCGGTTCGACGACGGGACGGTCGCTCGGCGACCTGTACGGCGACGGCGGCACCACGCCCGTCCCGGACACCCAGGCACCGACCGTGCCGGGGACCCCGAGCGCGACCGACGTGACGTCGTCGGGCGTGACGCTCACCTGGGCCGCCTCGACCGACGACCGGGCCGTGACCGCCTACGACGTCTACCGGAACGACGCCACGGGGGCCACGAAGGTCGCCACGACGAGCACTCCGACCGCCACCCTGACGGGACTGTCGGCCGCGACCACGTACTCGTTCACGGTGCGGGCGCGTGACGCGGCGGGCAACGTCTCCCCCGCGTCGGGCGCGCGGACCGTGACCACGTCTGCCGGTCCCGTGACCCCCACGGGACAGTGCGTCGTGACGTTCTCCGCGAACGGCTGGAGCACGGGCTACACGGGGACGCTCAAGGTCACCAGCACGAGCTCGACGACCCGCAACGGGTGGACGCTGACCTTCACCCTGCCGCCGGGTCAGCAGGTCACGAACGGCTGGTCGGGCACGTTCAGCCAGTCGGGCACTGCCGTCACGGTCGTCAACGCACCGTGGAACGCGACCCTGTCCCCGGGCGCGAGCGTCGAGCTCGGCTTCAACGCGAACGGCACCGGGGCGGCCCCCACGGGCTTCGCGCTCGACGGACGGCCCTGCACGAGCGCCTGACACGCGTCGGGCTCGGTCTCGCCCCCGGGCTCGGCACGGGCGGCACCCGGACGAGCATCACGCTCGCAGGGAAGGCCTATCGACCTCCTGACCGGGTGCGTCGGCGACCGTCGGCCGAGACGCACCCCATCGACCTGGCC
>NZ_JBHXBO010000135.1:0-11692 GCF_042726775.1 Oerskovia sp. NPDC060287 | reverse complement strand
ATGTATACGGACTGACGCCTGCCCGGTGCTGGAACGTTAAGGGGACCGGTTAGTCACATTTCGGTGTGGCGAAGCTGAGAACTTAAGCGCCAGTAAACGGCGGTGGTAACTATAACCATCCTAAGGTAGCGAAATTCCTTGTCGGGTAAGTTCCGACCTGCACGAATGGCGTAACGACTTCTCGACTGTCTCAACCATAGGCCCGGTGAAATTGCATTACGAGTAAAGATGCTCGTTTCGCGCAGCAGGACGGAAAGACCCCGGGACCTTTACTACAGTTTGATATTGGTGTTCGGTTCGGCTTGTGTAGGATAGGTGGGAGACTGTGAAGCGGCCACGCCAGTGGTTGTGGAGTCGTCGTTGAAATACCACTCTGGTCGTGCTGGATGTCTAACCTGGGTCCGTGATCCGGATCAGGGACAGTGTCTGATGGGTAGTTTAACTGGGGCGGTTGCCTCCTAAAGAGTAACGGAGGCGCCCAAAGGTTCCCTCAGCCTGGTTGGTAATCAGGTGTTGAGTGTAAGTGCACAAGGGAGCTTGACTGTGAGACTGACAGGTCGAGCAGGGACGAAAGTCGGAACTAGTGATCCGGCGGTGGCTTGTGGAAGCGCCGTCGCTCAACGGATAAAAGGTACCCCGGGGATAACAGGCTGATCTTGCCCAAGAGTCCATATCGACGGCATGGTTTGGCACCTCGATGTCGGCTCGTCGCATCCTGGGGCTGGAGTAGGTCCCAAGGGTTGGGCTGTTCGCCCATTAAAGCGGTACGCGAGCTGGGTTTAGAACGTCGTGAGACAGTTCGGTCCCTATCCGCTGTGCGCGTAGGAATATTGAGAAGGGCTGTCCCTAGTACGAGAGGACCGGGACGGACGAACCTCTGGTGTGCCAGTTGTCCTGCCAAGGGCATGGCTGGTTGGCTACGTTCGGGAGGGATAACCGCTGAAAGCATCTAAGCGGGAAGCCTGCTTCGAGATGAGTATTCCCACCTCCTTGAGAGGGTAAGGCTCCCAGTAGACGACTGGGTTGATAGGCCGGATATGGAAGCCCGGTAACGGGTGGAGTTGACCGGTACTAATAGGCCGAGGGCTTGTCCTCAGTTGCTCGCGTCCACTGTGTTGGTTCTGAAACCACGAACACCAACCACACACTCATCTTCTGGTGGGTTGTGGTTGCTGGTGTGTTTCGTAGTGTTTCGGTGGTCATAGCGTGAGGGAAACGCCCGGTTACATTCCGAACCCGGAAGCTAAGCCTTACAGCGCCGATGGTACTGCAGGGGGGACCCTGTGGGAGAGTAGGACGCCGCCGAACAATCATTGTGGGAAAGCCCCGAACCGCACCCCGCTCGGGGCATTTTCATGCCCTCATGGTTCCGCTCTCACGGCCACGCCGGCTCAACTCCATCCATATCCCGCGAGCCACCTCGTGATCTCGCGGTAGAAGTGAGCCCGCGGCGCCGGCCCGGACAACGTCAGGTCATGGATCCCGCCGGCGATCCGCGCGATCGTGACCACCGGACCCAGGTGCGGGGCCCGGCGAGCGAGCAGCTCGACGTCCAGCACGATGTCCGCCTGACGCATGTCCTCGCTCCAGCGAGGGCTGATGATGGTGCGATCCGACGTCAGGACGATGATCGGGCAGCTCACAGAGAGTCCCGCCGCCACCGTCGCGTGACCCTCGATGATCCCCCGGAGCCATCCCGCGCGGACAGGGAACGACGGCACGGGACGCCACTCGGGGTTGAACTCCCACCCACCGCTCTCGAGGTCGCGGAGCGTCCTGGCGTAGTAGCCCGCGTCAATGTTCGGCAGCGGAGCCTTGGGCTGGAACCGCGCGAGCTGCCGGATCGCCGGCGCCGACACGGTGCGCACGGTCGACGACCCCTGCAGCTCGAGCCACGGGCTGTTGAGCACGAGCCCCCGCAAGCGTCCAGGGTTCCGGTTCGCCCAGAGGACACCCGTCAGCCCGCCGGTCGAGTGACCCAGCAGCATGATGGACGCATGCGCACCGAGCTCGGCATGGATCGTCGCGAGAGCCGTCTCGAGGTCCTCGTCGTACTCGGAGAGATGCTCCATGTACCCCGGGGTCTGGTGCGGGCGCAGGCTGCGCCCGTACTTGCGCAGGTCGACGGCGTAGAAGGCCGCCCCCTGACCGTGCCAGTACTCGGCGAGCTCGGTCTGGAAGAAGTAGTCGCTCCACCCGTGCACGTACAGCACCGCTCGCGCCGGGCGGACAGCCTCCTCGGAAGGCGGGTCGTAGCGGACGAGCGTCGCGACGACCTCGCCCTCGTCGTCGGGCGTGAGCTGGAGCGTGAGCTGCCGGTAGTCGGGCCCCAGGACGTCCTCGGTCCAACGACCCCGCTGCGGCCGGAAGCGCGGCTTCCGTGCGCCCGCCACCGTGCCGCCGCCTGCCACCGAGCCGCCGCGACCTGCCACCGGGGCAGGCGGCGACGCGATGATCTCAGCTGCCTGGCGGAGAGCGCCCAGCGAGACCGTCCGTGAGCTCACCGCTCGGGTGCGCCGCCGGACCGCGGCGATGCGCGCGGAACCGGTCCACGCCTGGTCGCCGGCGGACCCTGCGATCCGGGTGTCACGGGGCCGGGGTGCGGGGCGGTTGCTCGGCGTCGTGCCGGTCCTGGCCTCGTCGGTCTCGGAGCGCCCGCGCTCGGCCCGTCCGCCTTCGCCCGGCCGGGGCCCCGAGCGCTCGCCGTCGCGCGCCCCGCCCGGCGGCGTCGCACCTGAGCCGTCGCTCGGACCGCCGGCCGCACCCCCGGCCTCGTCGCTCATGTCGTCAGCACGATCTTCCCGTACTGCTCCCCGGCATCGAGCCTCGCGAGACCGGCCGCGGCCTGGGACAGGGGAAGGACCTCGTCGACGACGGGGCGTACGTCGGTCCGGGCGAGGAACCGCAGCAGGGCCGCGAGGTCCTCGCGCGAGCCCATCGTGACGCCCCGGACGGTGATCTCCTGGAAGAAGATGCGCGAGAGCTCGGCGGGGTTCGCGTCGCCCGAGGTCGCCCCGGCGACGACCACGGTCCCGCCCGGACGGACCGAGCGCATCGAGTGCGACCACGTCGCCTGCCCGACGGTCTCGATCACGGCGTCGACCCGCGCGGGCAGGCGCGCACCGGGCTCGAAGACCGCGGCGGCGCCTTGCTGCAGGGCTCGCGCCCGCTTGGCCGCGGACCGCGAGGTCACGAACACCTCGACACCGGCTGCGCTCGCGAGCCGCGTCGCCGCGCTCGCGACCCCGCCGCCCGCTCCCTGCACGAGCACCCGGTCGCCCGGGGCGAGCCCCGCGACCGTGAAGAGCATGCGATAGGCGGTGAGCCACGCCGTCGGGAGGCAGGCCGCCTCGACGAACGTGAGCTCGGGCGGCTTGGGGACCAGGTTCTTGGTGGGGACCGCGACCTGTTCCGCGAGCGTCCCGGCGTACTTCTCCGACAGGAGCGTCCGGGACTCGGAAGGTCCCACCCCGTGACCGTCGGCGCCGATCACACCGTGGACGACGACCTCGGTCCCGTCGGGCGCGATGCCCGCGGCGTCGGTGCCGAGGATCATGGGCAGCTGCTCGGTCCGCAGCCCGACGCCCCGCAGCGACCACAGGTCGTGGTGGTTCAGGCTCGCGGCCCGGACGTCCACCACGGACCAGTTCTCCCGGGGCTCGGGCGCGGGCAGGTCTCCCACGGTCAGCCCTGCGAGCGGGTCCTGCTGGTCGAAGTGCGTCACGTAGGCGGCAAGCATGTGTCCAACCTACGGTCTCCCCGCGCGGAGCGCGTCCGAGCCCGGGGTGGGTCCGCTCCCCGTCCGTCTCGTGAGAAGGCGGGTCCCAGCGCAGCGGGGTGTGGCGGCGGACGTGCAGGTCAGCGGTGGATGCCGCCCGGCACGGGGTGCCACCTCGGTCCGTAGCGTCGGGTGAAGACCGCGCCGCTCACCTCGACGAGGGCTCCCGCTGCGGCACGCACGGCGCGTGCGGTCTCGGCGGCCTCGTCGTCGTCCTCGGCGAGGTAGCGCACCGTGACGCGGGCCTCGCCGCTCACGATCCCCAGGTCGTAGGACTCGACCTCGGTCCGCTCGCGCGCCGCGGCGGCCGCCGCAGGAAGCACGGCTTCCGGGGACGCGCCTGGACGCAGCATCCCGACGACGAGGCTCACCCGGTACGAAGTCACCGCTGCACCATCGCACGAGCAGGGCCCGGGGGCCGAACCGGAGGTCGTCCGGCATCGCGTTCGTCACTTCACCCGATAATCCTGCGGGATCCGAAACAGGGCCTCGGCATACTGTGCCCATGCGCATCACCGCCAAGATCGACTACGCCGTCCGCGCGTGCGTGGAGCTCGCCGTCGCCTACGACGAGGGTTTCGTGACCGCGGAGCGCGTCGGGAAGGCGCAGGGCATCCCGGGGTCGTTCCTCCTGGGCATCCTCAACCAGCTGCGCAGGTCGGGTCTGGTCGAGAGCCGCCGCGGTGCGGACGGCGGGTTCCATCTCGCGGCGGACCCGGCGCGTATCGCGGTCGCGGACGTCATCCGCGCGATCGACGGTCCGCTCGCGAACGTCGCGGGGGTCCAGCCCGAGGACACGTCGTACGCGCCGTCGGCGGCGGCTCTCCAGCAGACGTGGGTCGCGCTGCGGGTCGCGATGCGTTCGGTCCTGGAGCACGTCACCATCGCGGACATCGCGTCGGGCGAGCTGCCCGACGACGTCGCGCACCTCGTGGGGGACTCGGAGGCCTGGGTCACGCGCCCGTTCGGCGCCGAGGTCGAGCTGCGCGGGGGTGGAGTCTGAGGGCCGCTCCCCCCGCCAGGTGTTCAACCGGTTAAACACCTGCGCGTTGACCGCGTTAACACTGCGCAACCTTGTCTCAGCCACCAGCCCAATCTGGACCGTTTCGGTCCAGTTCAACTACCGTCGCTCTCATGCACACCGAGCCGACGCACCGCGCGCACCTTGCGCTCAGCGCCGACGCGCCGGGCTGTCGCTGTCGTCCCGTCTGACCCGACGACACAGCCCCTGCGCCGACCCCACACCGGCGCCCCGTGCACCCGCGACCAGGTCGCGGCCCCCGAAAGCGACCCCTCATGGTTGTGCCCACCTCTGCGCCCTCCAGCGCGCTAGCCGCGTCCGCCAACCTGCCTTCGCCCAGGCCACGGGCCACGCAGCGCGCCCCCCGTCCCACGCTCGTCGAGGACTCGGCCGACCACCTGCTCCTCCACGCCGACGTCCTCGTGATCGGCGGGGGCCCGGCCGCGACGTGGTCCGCGATCGCCGCGACCGAGCAGGGCGCGAGCGTCGTCCTGGTCGACAAGGGCTACTGCGGCACGAGCGGCGTCGCGGCGACGGCCGGCGTCGGGCACTGGCTCGTCCCGCCGGACGCCGACCGCCGCGACGAGGAGATCACGCCGCGCGAGGAACAGGGCGGCTACCTCACCGACCGCGACTGGACCAACGACGTGCTCGACGAGGCCTGGCACCGCACCGCGCTGATCGACGGCTGGGGGTACGAGCGCACGCGACGCTCGCGCCCGGCAGCCGGCGGAGCCCGCGGCACCGCCCCCGCGCCGAACCCCTTCGCGCGCCGCCCCGGCGAGCGGTCGTTCTCGGGATCGTCCCCCGACTACCTGCGCTTCCTGCGCGGCAAGGTCAAGAAGAACGGGGTCACGGTCCTCGACCACAGCCCCGCGCTCGAGCTCCTGGTCGACGGTGCGGGCGTCGTCTCGGGCGCCCAGGGCTATCAGCGCCAGACCGGGCGTGCCTGGCGCGTGGCGAGCGGCGCCGTCGTGCTCGCGACGGGCGGCACCACCTGGAAGTCCCACTCCCTGGGCGGCGACGTCAACACGGGCGAGGGCCACCTGATGGCCGCCGAGGTGGGCGCGCACCTGTCGAGCATGGAGTTCTCCAACTTCTACGGCATGGTCCCGTTCGGCACCTCGATGGACAAGAACGGCTTCTTCGTCACCGCCTCCTACTGGGACCACGAGGGCGTGCCCATCGCCTACGAGAACCTGCACAAGAGCCGCGCCGAGCTGCTCGGCGCCTCGTTGCGCGGCACGATCACGGCCCAGTTCACCCAGTTCCCGCCCGAGGTCCGCCCGACCCTGCGCGCCGCCATGCCCAACTTCTTCATGGTCACGGACAAGCTGGGCGTCGACCCGTTCACCGAGCGCTTCCCCATGGACTGGGTCCAGGAGGGCACGGTGCGCGGTACGGGCGGGATCCACGTCCTCGACCGCGACGCGTGGACCGGCGTCCCGGGCCTGTTCGCGGCGGGTGACGTCGCGGCGCGCGACCGCGTGGTCGGTGCGGCGACCGGCGCGGGCGGCCCCAACCTGGCGTGGGCCGTGGCGTCGGGTACGTGGTCGGGCAGGGCGGCGGCCACCCTGGCCGCGGACCGCGACCCGTCGTCGCGCGGGCAGCGCCTCGAGCCCACGGGCACGGTGGGTCTGCGGCCCGACGACGGAGCGCGCCTCCCGCGCTCGGCCCCGGCAGGGGAAGGGGCGTGGCGGGAGATCACGGCCGCGGTCCGCGACGAGATGCTCCCGATCGACAAGTCGGCCTTCCGCCACCACCAGGGGCTCGTGCGCTCGCTCGACACGCTCGACGACCTGTGGGACCGCGCGGGCACCGAGCTCGTGCCCCCGGACGCGCGCGGCGCCACCGCGATCCGCACGCGCGAGACCGCGGGGATGCTCGCGATGGCGCGGTGGGCCAACCGCACCGCGCTGCACCGCACCGAGACCCGTGGCATGCACACGCGCACCGACTTCCCCGACACCGACCCGCAACAGGCCCGGCGCCTGCTCACGGGAGGGCTGCGCGACCTGTGGGTCCTGCCGGACCCCGAGCCGCCCGTGACGGGCGCGGCCGGTGCGCCCTACCCGGTCACCCTGGGCGCCGAGACGAGGTCCGGCCGCCCGGTGGGCGCCGTGGCGACCGCCCTGACCACCACCACCGCACCGACCCGGACCGAGGAGGCGTCGTGATCGAGATCCTCAACGCCGCGCGCTGCACGTCGTGCGACATCTGCGTGCGGATCTGCCCGACCAACGTCTTCGAGTCCGTCGACGGCGGGGTACCGACCATCGCGCGGCACTCGGACTGCCAGACCTGCTTCCAGTGCGAGGCCTAC
The DNA here is from genome assembly GCF_042726775.1 of Oerskovia sp. NPDC060287. Lineage (NCBI taxonomy): Bacteria > Bacillati > Actinomycetota > Actinomycetes > Micrococcales > Cellulomonadaceae > Oerskovia > Oerskovia sp. NPDC060287. Next base: position 4,570 of record NZ_JBHXBO010000135.1, on the reverse strand, counting down.
TGCCCCGAGGATGCGATCTTCGTGTCCCCGTCGCGCACGCCCGAGCCCGCAGGCTCGCCCTTCCTCGACGAGGCCGACCTGCTCGACCGTGACCTCCTGGGCCTGTACCGGGACCGGGTCGGGTGGCGGCGGGCACCGCGGGGGAGCGGTGGCGGCGAGAGCGCCGGGGCCGACGCGCCGGCCGAGACCGGGGGCGTGCTGGTCGACGTGCCGGCTCCGACCGTCCTGTCCTCCGACGTCGACTACCACCGCGCGGCCGCGCTCGCCCCGGCACAGCCCGGCCTCCACCCCGACCACACCCACCCCGACAGCACCACGACCCACCCCCAAGGAGCCCCCTCATGAGCCGGAACCGCACCCTCGCCGCCCTGGCGTCCGTCGCCCTCGTCGCCGCGCTCGCGGCCTGCTCCACGTCGGAGGCGGCGACGCCGTCGGGCGACGGGGCGAGCGCGGGAGCCGAGCTCGCCCCCCTCACCACGGGCGGCCCGTGGAACGGCGTCGCGGGCAAGACGCCCGTCGCGACCGGGCCGTTCGGGTACGCGGTCGAGACCGGGATCGCCGACGAGATCCTCGCCGAGCACGGCTACGAGTACGAGGGGTTCGTCGGGTTCAACAACGGGCCACCCGTCGTCCAGGCCCTCCAGACGGGCGACATCCAGGTCGGCTTCATCGGTGACACCCCCGCGACCCAGGCCAGGGCGAGCGGCCTCGACGTCCCGGCGCTCGTCATCGCCAAGCCGTCCTCCGACATCTGGTTCCTCACCAAGACCGGCGGCGTCACGACGATCGACCAGCTCGCGGGCAAGAAGGTCGGGCTCCAGTTCGGCTCCAACTTCGACAAGTACGGCCGCGCGGTCCTCGAGCGCGCCGGGGTCCTGGAGGACGTCGAGCTCGTCAACCTCCTGTTCGCCGACGCCCTGCCCGCGCTCCAGCGCGGAGACATCGACGCCGTCCCGGTGCCCGCGACCACCGCCGGGATCTGGCGCCTGCAGAACGACTTCCCGGTCCTGTCCAAGGCGAGCGTGGACGACCCCGACCTGCTCGCGACGAGCGTCTCCCTCACCTCGCGCGAGACCTACGAGGCGAACCCCGAGCTCGCCGCGGCGGTCTGGGAGGTCACCGAGGCCGGCGTCGCCAAGATCGAGGCCGACCACGACGCCTACGCGCAGTGGGTCTTCGAGGCCACGGGCTCGCCGGTCGAGGTGGTCAAGGAGGCCGAGCTCTGGCAGTACGGCACGCAGGCGATCGACCCGGACGGGCTCAAGACCGTGCAGTCGACGCTCGACTTCCTCGTCGGCTCCGGGGCCGCCCCGAAGGCGTTCGACGTCAGCACGTGGGGTGTCGAGTGACCACCGGCACGACGACGTCGCGCGCCCGCGCGGAGGCGTCCCCGGTGGGGGCAGCGACAGCCGCGGGTGCGGTGCAGGCCGCCGCCCCGGGGACTGCCGGGGCGCGGGCCGGTGCGACGTCGTCGGGCAGGAGGAAGCGGCGATCACCGCGCGACGTCCTGCTGCGTGCCTCGGTGCCCACCGCGATCCTCGCACTCTGGTTCCTGGGCTCGGCCCAGGGCTGGATCGACGAGAAGCAGTTCCCCGCCCCCTGGCAGGTGGGCTCGGCGTTCGTCGAGCTCGTCAGCACGGGCGTGCTCTGGGAGAACCTGTCGGTCTCGCTCGGGCGCGTGGCCGTGGGCTTCGCGGTCGGCGGGCTGCTCGGGCTCACGCTCGGCGTCGTCGCGGGGCTGTTCCGCCTGGGCGACCAGCTGCTCGACCCCACGCTCCAGATGCTGCGGACCATCCCGTTCCTCGCGATCGCGCCGCTGCTCATCCTCTGGTTCGGGATCGACGAACGGCCCAAGATCATCATCATCGCGGCCGCGGCGCTGTTCCCGCTCTACCTCAACACCCACAGCGGCGTGCGCAACGTCGACCGCAAGATCCTCGAGGCCGGCAAGGTGTTCGGGCTGCGCGGGCTGGGGCTCGTGCGGCACGTGATCCTGCCCGAGGCCATCCCGTCGGTCCTCGTCGGGCTGCGCGTCTCGCTGTCGGTGTCGCTGCTCGCGCTGATCGTCGCGGAGATGTCCAACGCGCCGCGCGGCATCGGGTTCCTCATGGTCTCCGCGCAGCAGTACTTCCAGATGGACGTGCTCGTCGTGTGCGTGCTGATCTACGCGGTGTGGGGGCTGTCGGTCGACCTGGTCGTGCGGCTCCTCGAACGCGTCCTGCTCCCCTACAAGCGACTCGGGAGAAAGCCATGAGCGCCCAGACCCTGCAGGACCCCGAGGCGCCGACCGTGGTGGTCGAGAACGTCGGGAAGTCGTACGGCGACCGGACCATCCTCGCCGACTTCTCGCTGACGCTGCGGCCCGGTGAGTTCGTCGCGCTGCTCGGGGCCAGCGGCAGCGGCAAGACGACGCTGCTGCGCATCCTCGCGGGGCTCGAGGAGCACGACTCCGGGACCGTCGAGGCCCCCGCCGAGCGCACCGTCGTGTTCCAGGAGCCCCGGCTCGTGGCGTCCAAGCGCGTGGGGTCCAACGTGATCCTCGGGCAGCGCTCCACGCGCGACCGGCGCGCGGCGGCCTCGGCCGCGCTCGCCGAGGTGGGGCTCGGGGGCCGTGAGGCCGCCTGGCCCACGACGCTCTCCGGGGGAGAGGCCCAACGCGTCGCGCTCGCCCGGGCGCTCGTGCGCAACCCGCGCCTCCTCCTGCTCGACGAGCCGTTCGCGGCGCTCGACGCCCTGACCCGCATCAAGATGCAGGCCCTCGTGGCCGAGCTGTGCCACGAGCACCGGCCCGCCGTGCTGCTCGTGACGCACGACGTCGACGAGGCGATCCTGCTCGCCGACCGGGTGGCCGTGCTCCAGGACGGGAAGGTCGGGGTCGAGCTCGAGGTGCCGTTCGACCGGCCTCGCCGGCGCGGGGTGCCGGGCTTCGGCGACTTCCGGCGACGGCTGCTGCTCGAGCTGGGGGTGGAGGAGGCGATCGGGGCGGCGTGATCGCACGTCGGGGCTGGTTGGCGTGGCGGCCGGGGAGGGCGCTGCTCGTGGGGGGACGGACTCTCCCGCCAGGGTGACGCGCGTCGTCCTCGGCCGACCGCGGTCGGTCACTCCCGGTAGTCGCCGAAGCGACTCCACGTCAGCCGGACCCGGACCAGCACGATCCCGTCCTGCTCGAGCGAGCCGGCGAACTCGGGGAAGGTCCCGGCGTACGCAGCGCCGCACCGTTCCCGGTCCGTCCCCTCCGGCAGGTCGGCGACCCCCTCGCACTGGAGCGTGGTGCCGTCGTCCCCTCCGACCGTCACGGCGATGCGGGGGTCGCGGCGCAGGTTCGTGATCTTCCGCGAGCTCTCGCGGGCATCGAAGACCAGCTCGCCCTGGTCGGTCGCCGTGAGCGCGAGGTAGGCCGCCTGAGGGCTCCCGTCCGGACCGAGCGTCGCGACGACGCCGTCTCGGTGGGTCCGGACATAGGCGACGAGCTGCTCAGGATCCATGGGGAGATCCTCGGGTCGACGGGGCGGCCTGTCCAGGGGGCCCTCAGCGCCCCACGAGCTCCGCACGCCGCGGCGGGTTCGCGCCCGCACGCGAGACCGTGATCGCCGCAGCCGCGACGCACCGCTCGAGCACCTCGGTCAACGACACGAGGTCGATCGCACGCAGCGCCTCGCGTCGGTCCCCTCCCAGGAGGTCCCGCTCCCAGAGCCCGTCGATCAGCGCCCCCATGAAGGTGTCGCCGGCCCCGACGGTGTCGACGACCTCGACGCGCGGAGCGGCCACGCGGACCTCGCCCCCGGAGCACACGGCGACCGCACCCTCGCCGCCGAACGTCACGACCACGATCGCGGGCCCTCGCGCGGCCCAGGTCCGGGCGACCTCGACCGGGTCGGCGCCGGGGTGGAGCCACTCGACGTCCTCGTCGCTGACCTTGACGACGTCGGCGGCCGCGACGAGCGGGTCGATCCGGGCGAGCGCGGCCTCGGCCGTCCCCATGAGGCTGGGGCGGGCGTTGGGGTCGTAGGTGATGGTCGAGCGCTCGCGTGCTGCGAGCACCAGGTCGTGGACCGCGCTCGCACCGGGCTCGAGCACGGCAGCGATCGACCCGGTGTGCACGGCGATCGTCGCGTCGTCGGCCTTGGTCCCGGGGGCCACGTCCCAGGTGATCGCGAAGTCGTACGTCGCGGCCCCCGACGTGTCGAGGACCGCTCGCGCCACGCTCGTGGCGGTGGCGCCGTCGGACCCCGGGGTGAGCGTGACGCCCGAGTCGGCGAGCCAGGCGCGCAGCGTCTCGCCATGTGCGTCCTGGCCGAGGTGCGCCGCGAGGCGCGTCTCGCGGCCGAGGCGCCCGAGCGTCAGCGCGACGTTGGCGGGGCTGCCGCCGGGGTGCTCGTCGGTCGTGCCGTCCGCGCGTCGGACCTCGTCGATGAGGGCTTCGCCGACGACGAGGACGTGGGGGGACCGGTGCGGCATGGGAGCTCCAGATCAGGTGAGAGGGTGCGACGGTGCAGCGTCGTGAAGAACGATCCTGCACCGATGACAGCGTTGTCAACCGCACGGCGCCGCGGCGGAGCATACGAAGAGC
>NZ_JBHXBO010000134.1:0-11812 GCF_042726775.1 Oerskovia sp. NPDC060287 | reverse complement strand
CCTGGGAGGTGAGCGACGCCGTCGGGCAGTGGTCACCCGGGCAGAGAGCCGGGCGGGCGACAGATCATCCCTGGGGTGTCCACGGACCCCAACGGTCGCCCGGCGCCTGGTTCCTCGTCCACCACTTCGCGGTGTACGTGGTGCCCTCGTGCGTCACGGAGTCGCCCGAGGAGTAGACCCGGGTCGGCTTCCACGCCCCGACGCCCTCCGAGTCGACGCCGGCGATCTCCTCCCACGGACCCCACGGGTCCCCGGGCAGCTGGCCCTTGGTCCACCACTGGGCCCGCCAGACGGCGCCCGCGTACGTGACCGTCGTGCCGCCGGCGTAGGCGGTGCCCTTGGCCCAGGCGGCCGGCTCGACGTACGTCGGCTGCGCCTGCGGGTTGAGCTCGCCCGTCAGGACCGACTTTGCGGCGTTGGTCACCGGGTCGTCGAGCAGCAGGACGTCGAGGCCCTTCTGGATGTCGTTCGAGATGATCGCGCCGTTGTACCAGTACGCCGACCACGAGCCGCCGAGGATCAGACGTTCCGCGGAGAGCGGTCCCCGGTCGAACCACGCGATCTCGACGGGGTTCGCCGAGTCCGTGAAGTCCCACACGGAGATTCCGCCCTGGTACCAGGCCTGGACCATGATGTCGCGGCCGGGAACCGGGATGAGCGAGCCGTTGTGCGCGACGCAGTTCTCCGTCGTGGCCTGCTCGCGCGGGATCTTGTAGTAGCTCTTGAACACGAGCTGGCCGTCCACGATGTCGTAGATGGCGTCCGCGCCCTTCTCCTGCCCGACCGTGGCGTTGCAGGTCGGCGCGCCGCCGCCCCCGAGCTCGTCCGTGAAGACGACCTTGGTGCCCGCGTTGTTGAACGTCGCCGAGTGCCAGAACGCGAAGTTCGTCGTGTCCCGCACGACCTCGGTGACCACGGGGTGCGCGCGGTCGGAGATGTCCATGAGGATGCCGTCACCCATGCACGCGCCCGCCGCGATGTCCTTCGACGGGTACGTCGTGATGTCGTGGCAGCCCGACGTCGTGCTCGAGCCGTTGCCACCCGGGTTGCCACCCTCGGGGAAGAGGACGGGGGTCGAGACGAGCGCGGCCGACGCCGGGTCGTCGAGCGGGATCTGCACGACGCTGATGAGGTCGTGCGGCGGCTTGCAGTCGGGGAACGAGGCGTTCGGGGAGTACGACGAGACGTAGACGAACAGGTCCTTGCCGTCCTTCGACGGCGCGAGCGAGTTCGTGTGGGAGCCGCACTGGGTCTCGACGGCCGACACGTACTGCGGCGACGTCGGGTCGGAGATGTCGAAGACCTTGAGGCCCTCCCACGAGTCCTTGATCGTCGCGCTCTGGGCCACGTTGTCGCACGACGCGTTGCTGCGCGACGAGTCGGTGCTCAGGACGAGCAGGTCGCCGTAGACCGAGATGTCGTTCTGGGAGCCGGCGCAGACCACCTGGGCGACCTGCTGGGGGTTCGTCGGGTCTGCGACGTCGTAGACCGTGAACCCGCCGTAGTTCCCGGCGAACGCGTAGCGGCCCTGGAAGGCGAGGTCGCTGTTGTACTGGCCCTCGGGTGCGAAGGCCCCGTTCTTCGGGATGTTGGCGACGAGGGAGAGATTGGGGCTGCCCGCGATCTCCCCGGGAGCCAGGACGTCGGTGGCCTGGGCGAGGGGAGCGAGGCGCTGTGCGGGGAGCGAGGAAGGGGCCCGCTCGATGAGCTCGGCCACCGCCTCGGGGGACCCGTCGGACGGCTCGGCATACGCTGCCGACGCGACCGCGAGCGAGGAGAGAGCGAGGGTGGCTACCACGGACGAGGCGAGCAGGATCCGGCTTCCGTGCGTGTGCGTTCTTCGATGCACGAGGGAAACACCTCCTTGATAGGGTTCTGCGCATTCTGACCGGCAAATGTGATATGCACCACTTAAACAGGATGGTTCCGGCAGGGTTTTACACGGAGGGAACAGAGCGCATGCGGAGTTTTCCTGGCGGAAACGTCAAGCCGATGACAAGGACAGGTGCAGGCACCCGTTTCCTGACCTGCGGGTTCGTCGTTGTGGGGGTCGTGCTCGGGGTCTCGGCGTGCACGGACGACCCGGAGCCGACCTCGACGCCGTCGAGCATCGTCGTCCAGCCCGGCCTGCCGGGGGAGGGAAACGCGACCGTCGTGCCCGAGGACTTCGAGGGCGCCCCGCCCGAGGGCCCCTGGAACCAGGCCGACGTCGGGTTCGTGGCCGGCATGATCGAGCACCACCTGCAGGCGCTCGAGATCGCCGCGCTCGCCCTCGACCGCGCGGAGTCTGGTGCCGTCCGGGCGTTCGCCGAACGCGTCACCGCTGCGCAGGGTCCCGAGGTGCACGCGCTCGCGTCCTGGCTGCAGGCGCGCGACGTCGCGGTGCCCGAGGGTGCGCAAGAGGTCGGCGGGACAGGGCCCCGCGTGCCCGAGGTGTCGGGCGGCGGGCACGGGGCCCACGGAGACGGTGTCGTCGGGATGCTCACGGCTGAGCAGATGGCCGCCCTCGCGGAGGCGAGCGGCGCGGAGTTCGACCGGCTGTTCCTCGAAGGCATGATCGCGCACCACCAGGGCGCGCTCGACATGGTGGACGTCGTGCTGGTCGACGGGCAGGACCTGTACGCCAACGAGATCGCCGCCGAGACGGCGTCGGGCCAGGCCGGCGAGATCGACCGTATGCGCGACCTCCTCGACGGGCTCTGAGGCGCCGGCCCGGTCAGGAGGTCGAGACGTTGCGAGCGAGCCCGGTCGTCGTGCGTCCCTCGCGCGACTGCAGGAGGATCGCACCATGGCTCCGAGCTCACGCACCGTCGTCGGCAACATCTCCGTCTCGCTCGACGGCCGCATCAACGGGCCGGGCGGCGAGAACGACATGGGATGGGTGGCCCCGCACGCCGTGAGCGACGCGGCGTTCGGCCTCCTGGAGGACCTCATGCGGACCAGCACAACGGTCCTGCTCGGCCGCAAGAACTACGAGGGGTTCCGTTCGTACTGGCCCGCGGTCGCGGGCGACGAGTCCGCGGACCCGCGCAGCCGGGAGTTCTCGCGCTGGCTGGACGACGTCGAGAAGATCGTCTTCTCGCGCACGCTCACCGAGGCGGAGTGGTCGGGGGCGCGCGTGACCACGCAGAGCCCGCCCGACGTCGTCGCGCACCTTCAGGAGCAGGCCGGGGGCGACGTGTGGGTCATGTCGAGCGCGTCCGTCCTGCGACAGCTCGTCGCCGCGGGCCGGCTCGACCGCCTGAGCCTCATGCTGTGCCCCGAGATCTCGGGCGGCGGGGACAGGCTGTTCGACGACGGCGTGCCCGCGTCGAGCTGGCGCCTGGCCGCGTCCGCGCCCACGGAGACGGGCGCGCTGCGCCTGACGTACGACGTGGCGCGGTGACCCGGGCGCTGGGCGGGTCGACCCGGGAACGACCCGACGCCGTCGGGCAGGGTCCCGCAGCGCCCGGGCCGCGGCTCACGGACGCACGATCACCTTGAGCGCCTCGCGCGTGTCCATGAGGCGATAGGCCTCGGCGACGTCGTCGAGCGAGACCTCGGCGTCGAACACCTGGCCGGGGTCGATCTCTCCCGCGAGGACCTGGGGGATCGCCGCCTCGATGTAGGCGCGCACCGGGGCGGGCCCACCGGTCAGCGTCGCGTTCTTGCCGAACAGCGACCCGAACCCGACCGGGGCGTCCTCGTACTGAGGGACCCCGACGCGGGACACGACGCCTCCTGGTCGGACCACGCCGTAAGCCTGCTCGTACGCGGGCATGTGCCCGACGGCCTCGAGCACCACGTGCGAGCCCTCGCCGCCCGTCAGCTCGAGGACCTTCGCGATGCCGTCGGCGCCGCGCTCGGCCACGACGTCGGTCGCGCCGAAGCGCCGACCCAGGTCCGTGCGGGCCGTGTGCCGACCCATGAGGACGATCCTGTCCGCACCGAGCTGCTTCGAGGCCAGCACCGCGGACAGCCCGACCGCGCCGTCACCGATCACGGTCACTGTCTTGCCGGGACCGACCTTGCCCTGGTGCGCCGCGTGGTACCCCGTCAGGTAGACGTCCGAGAGCGTCAGCAGCGACGGCAGGAGCGTCGGGTCGACGTCGGACGGGATCTTCACGAGCGTCCCCTGCGCCTGCGGCACGCGGACCTTCTCGGCCTGCGCCCCGCCCACACCTCCGGCGGCGTAGAACCCGCCGTGCACGCACGAGGTGTGGACGCCCTCGCGGCAGAAGACGCACGTGTTGTCGGAGAACGCGAAGGGGGAGATGACCAGGTCGCCCTCGGTCAGACCGGTCACGCCGTCGCCGACCTGCTCGACGACGCCGATGAACTCGTGCCCCATGGGGACGCCCTCGGCGCTCGCGGGCATCGAGTGGTACGGGTGCAGGTCGGACCCGCACACGCAGGCCAGGGTGACCCGGACGATCGCGTCGGTCGGAGCTTGGAGGACCGGGTCCGGAACCTGCTCGACGCGGACGTCGCCCGGGCCGTACATGAACGTTGCTCGCATGAAGTGGTCGTGCCTCTCGGTGGGGGTCTCGGAGCTCCCACGCTAGGGACTGTCGCCAGGACGTGGCAGGCCCTGCCGGTACCCGGCTCACGAGGGCCCGGTGGTCCCGGGCCCGTACCCGGGTACCGCCAGTACCTCCCCGCGACCCGACCCTGGACGTACCGTCGTAGGCATGGACCTGAAGGCGGAGACCCGCGACTTCCTCACGACGCGCCGCGCCCGGATCACCCCGGACCGGGCCGGTCTGCCCGCGTACGGCACCAACCGTCGGGTCCCTGGCCTGCGCCGCGAGGAGGTCGCGATGCTCGCGGGGGTGAGCGTCGACTACTACACGCGGCTCGAGCGCGGGAGCCTCGGCGGGGTGTCCGAGGAGGTGCTCGAGGCGCTGGCCCAGGCGCTCCAGCTCGACGAGGCCGAGCACCGCCACCTGTTCGACCTGGCGCGAGCCGCCAACGCGTCGGGCGCCGCGAGGTCGCGGGCCCGACGCGCCCCGGCCCCGGTCCTGCGGCCCGCAGTCCAGCGGATCCTCGACGCGATGGACGGCGCGCCGGCGTTCGTGCGCAACGGTCGGCTCGACGTGCTGGGCACGAACTCCCTGGGCAGAGCCCTGTACGCACCGATCTACGACTCGCCCGAGCGGATCGCGAACAAGCCGGTCAACACGGCCCGGTTCCAGTTCCTCGACCCGGACGCCGCCCGCGAGTTCTGGGGAGACCGGTACGACCGGATCGCGCACGACGCGGTCGCGATCCTGCGGGCCGAGGCCGGCAAGAACCCGTTCGACTCGGCGCTCACCGCGCTGGTCGGGGAGCTGTCGACCCGCAGCGAGGACTTCCGTCGGCTCTGGGCGTCGCACGACGTGCGGCTCCACCGGACGGGGACCAAGATCTTCCACCACCCCGTGGTGGGCCGGCTCGAGCTGGACTACGAGGCGCTGGAGCTGCCCGCGGACGCAGGGCTGCAGCTCAACGTCTACACCGCGGTCCCCGGGTCGCCGTCCGACGACGGGCTCAAGCTCCTCGCCTCGTGGGCCGCGACACGGGCCGTGGAGGCGGGCGGCACCGCCGCCGAGGGCCACGGGGTGCGGGCCGACGCGCCCGCCTCGACCACCGGGCCGACGGGACGTCCGACCACCACCCCCACCGAGAAGGACCTCTGATGCAGAAGCTGACCAAGCCCGCGACGGCCAAGAACCTGCCCGAGCAGTTCACGGGCGACGTGTGGCTCGACCCGATCGCGCTGCCGCAGGACCCGTCGCAGCGCATGGTCGTCGCGCTCGTGCGCTTCGCGCCGGGGGCGCGGACCGCGTGGCACTCGCACGCCAAGGGGCAGACCCTGCACGTGGTGTCGGGCGTGGCGCTGGTCCAGTCTCGGGGGCAGGCCGTCGTCGAGGTGCGTCCCGGCGAGACGGTCTACTGCCCGCCGGGCGAGGAGCACTGGCACGGCGCGACCGCGGACGACTTCATGGAGCACCTCGCGATGCTCGAGAACGCCGACGACCCCGCGGCCACCACGACGTGGCTCGAGCACGTGAGCGACGCGGAGCACGCCGCGCGCTAGTACTTGTGCGTCCCGTGTCCTCGTCCGGGCGTCTGGTTCAGCCCCGCCACCGGTCGCGGTGGACCACCTCGGAGAGCGGGCGCCGGCGTGGAAGAGGGCGGTGTCCAGACCGGCAGGGAGGCGCCGCGAACGATGATCAGCTCAACGATGCTCGAACCATGCGAGGATCGCTTTCACCCGCCGGTTGTCCTGGTCAGGTGAGAAACCGAGCTTGAGGAAGATGTTGGATACGTGCTTGCTGACTGCGGCACCAGAGAGATAGAGGTCACCTGCAATCTCCGTGTTCGAACGTCCCTCGGCCATGAGCATCAGCACCTCACGCTCGCGATCTGTGAGACGCGACAACGGACCGTTCTGCTGACCGATTCCAGTGGCATGTTGAACGACCTCGGGGTCGATGACCACACCGCCGGCGGCGACCGTGTCGAGTGCGCGGAGGAAGTCCGTGATGCGCCCGACCTTCTCCTTGAGGAGATATCCGACCCCGCCGTCTGCTCCTGGCCCGCTGAGGAGTTCCCGCACATAAGGGCCGACGACGTAGGCCGAGAGAATCAGCAGCGGCAGGTCGCGATACCGCGACCGCAGTTCAAGCGCGGCCCGCAACCCGTCGTCGGTGTTGCCCGGTGGCATGCGCACATCGGTAATCACGATGTCGGGCGCATCGTCCGAGCGCATGAGGTCGTCAATCACTGCAACAAGCTCGGTGGCGTCCTCGCACTCACGTGTCACCTCGTGACCGTTTGCGGTGAGAATCTCGCGAATCCCTGCTCGCATGAGTGTCGTATCATCGGCCAGAACGACCCTCATATGCCTCCTTCCTTTCTCTTTGCGTCGTGCGTCACCAAGGTGGTTCAGAGGGCACAGCTGCTGTGATGATCGTACCTTTGCCAGCAGGGCTGGAGACTTCGAGTCTCCCTCCCACGCTTCGAACGCGTTCCATCAGGCCGGCAAGTCCTGTTCCGGCACTGACTTCGGCACCACCCTTGCCTGCATCCACGACGCGAAGGTGAACACCGGTCTGGTCGTAGCGGAGATTGATCACGGCCTGGTTCGTGCCCGCGTGCTTGACGATGTTTGTCAGGGCTTCGGAGATCGTGAAGTAGGCGGCGGCCGCTGCGGGCGCGGAGAGCATGGAGTCGTTTCCTGAGGAGTCGAGCTCGATGTGCAGCGGCGACCGTGCGGCGAGCTCGCCCACGGCTGCGGTGAGACCCAGGTCGGTCAGCTCCCGGGGGTGGATGTCGCGCACGGTCTGTCGGAGCCTGGCGAGAGCCTGTTCGGCGTGCTCACGCGCTTGGGTCGCCTGGCTCATCAGCGCGGGCTCCCCGCTCGACGCAGCCGCCGCCTCGAGCATTCCCAGGCGCATGATCACGGCCACCAGCTCTTGTTGAGCGCCGTCGTGCAGGTCTCGCTCGATACGCTGTCGTTCGAGCTCGAAGGCACGGGTGAGTGATGCCCGACTGCTGCGCAGCTCGTCGACCTTGGCGATGAGGTCAGGATCCTGCTCGCGGGAGAAGGCCGTTCGTAGGGTATTGCGCAGAAGTGAGATACCCATCAGGAGTGCGACTGCCGTCACACCGAGGACCAACCCTGCGGGGACTGCGAGAATCGCTTGCGTCAGTGATTGCGGAATGAACGGTCCCATTTGTGCTGCGATGCCGAACGACCAGAAGATCGGCTCGAAGATCAGCACAAGGCCGCCTGCGAAACCCCAAAAACTGATCCACAACGACGCGGCGCTCAGGACGATCGCGCAAAGGTAGACCGGCACGTCGGTGGTCCACAGAGCACGTGTGCGCAGGCGGTTCGTCACCCATGAGCGCCACGTAGCAGTGGAAGGCTTCAGTGGAAGGCTCTGGTCGCCACAGGTCTGGGCTCTGAGCCGGTCGAGCTCTGCAACAACTACGGCAGACGCAGGTGCCACGACGAGGCCGATCAGCATGACGGGGAAAGCGATTGCGGCGAGCACCTCGGTCAGCGCCCGACGGCCGACACGGAGTCTGGACACCGGACCATGTTACCGCGTCACGTCCGGCGCCAAAGGTAGAGCCAGCTCTACCGGTTGCCGCCCAGTTCGGTACTCAGCTCTACTGTGCCTCGCGACGAACGCTGGTGAGATGGTTGCATGCCAAACGACCTTGAGCCCGAATCGTGCATCCGCCTTCGTGACGTGCGCATGGATTATCCGGTGCCAGGTCGCAAAGGCGAGGCGGTGCGGGTGCTGCGCGGAATCTCTCTCGACATTCCCGATGGGCGTTTGACTGCCATCGTCGGGCCGTCCGGGTCGGGGAAATCAACGATTCTGCTGTGTGCCGCGGGGCTGGAACGGGCCACCGCCGGGTCGCTCGAGATCCTGGGCACCGACATGCTCGGGCTGAATGCGCGCCAACGAGCAGCATTTCGCAGCGAGAACATCGGCTTCATCTTCCAGGAGTACAACCTCGTGAGCTCACTCACCGTCGAAGACAACATCGCTCTGCCTTCGCGCCTTGCTGGGCGCAGGATCCCGCGCAAGAAGGTCGTCGAGACGATGACGCGCCTGGGTCTCGTCAAGCATGCTCGTCAACTCCCTGCGAGTCTCTCCGGGGGCGAGCGTCAGCGCGTCGCCATCGCCCGGACAGTCGCACACCAACCCCGCATCGTCTTCGCCGACGAGCCGACCGGAGCCCTGGACGTCCGCTCCGGGAACGTAGTGCTCGACTGGTTGCAAGCGCTCCCCGCTCAAGGAAGCACCGTACTGATGGTCACGCACGATCCCCACGCAGCCGCCCGCGCCGACACCGTCATCGTCATCGGCTCCGGTCTGGTCCACCGGATCATTCCGGGCGGAGACGCACGTGCGGTCGGCGAAGCCGTGCTCGCTGCGCAGTCGGCGGACGAAGAGTCCGTGCTGGCGTCATGATGCGCCTCGTTCTGGCCGATATCCGCAGGCAAGGGAGAACGTGGTCGTGGGGGCTGCTGGCCGCAGCAGTCGGAGCAGCCTGCACTGCAGGTTCGATGATCGCCATGTTCACCGCCATGTCAGCCGCCGGCGCTGCTCAGGACTCCACCATGGTGTCTGCCTCGATCGCGCTCGGTGGCAACATCGTGTTCTTCACCGTGCTCTCCGCAACGGGGATCGTCGCGTCCATTGCTGGGCTCACGCTCACCGCACAGCAGCGAGAACATGCCCTCTGGCTGATCCTCGGCATCCCACGTCGCCGAGTACGCACGATCCTGAGGGTGGAACTTCTCGCACTCGGACTCGCTGCGGGGATCATCGCGATCCCCTTCGCACTGCTTTCTGCCAACATCTCACTCACGCAGTGGGCGACGACCGGACTGAACCTGCATGGAGCTGCGGCCACGTTCGAGCCATGGCACGCCGGGGCATCCGTGGTGAGCGGGACCGTGCCATGCATGCTGGGAGGCTGGGGCGTCACCTCCCGCATTGCGAAGATGCCGGAGATGCAGGCTTTCCGCGACGCCGCGAACCCTGTGGCCCGCCTGCGCGCCGGACGCGTCGTGTTGGCGTTCTGCCTGTTCGCCGGTGTCGTCGGCATGTGGATCCCGGGATTGCTCCTCGATCTGTACGGTGGCCTGCCGCAGCGCACCGCCTTCGCGTTCGCTGGGAACCTGTTCCTGATCTGCTTGCTGCTGCTCATGGGGCCATGGGTGTTGGCGCCGCTGATGCGAGCGTGGACTGCGCTGGTGCCCGCGCGCGGTGTTGCATGGCACCTGGCCGTGCAAGGGTGCAGAGCTCGTGCGGCGCGAAGTGTCACCACGATCCTGCCGTTCGCGCTCTCGATCTCCGTCGTGGCGCTGTTCATGGTGATGGGAAGCGTGATGCCCGGCAGCTCCGCACGCATCGACGATGTCCTCGTCGTGCTGGGTTGGGTGTTCGTGGTCGCCTGGGTGGGGGGCTTCGCCGTGATCGCCCTGGTCGGCTCGGAACGACGCCGAGACTCGGCTGTCATCGCCGTCGCAGGTGCGCGGCGGGGTGTGATCGCCCGCTCGACCCTCTACGAAGGCGTGATCTATGCAGGAACGGCCGTCGTCTTCGGCGCCCTCGTTCTCGCGATCTCCGCGAGCACGATCTCGATGGCAGCGCATATCAGGCTCGCCGAGCTGCTTCCCGGAATCCCGTGGGCCTCGCTTGGCGGACTCGCCCTGATCACACTCATCACACCCGTCCTGGCTCTCGCCGCCCAGGCGTACGCTGCCTCGCGTTCACAGCTCACGCGAGTTCTCAGCAGCAGCTAGCCGACCCGTTGGACCCCAGACATTCAAGTCCGATCCCTGATACGGAGAACTCGTGAAAACCCAGATCCGCAACAAGCTCGCCGTCGGAAGCATCCTCGCCCTCGCTCTCCTCGCTACCGGTTGTTCGAGTGGTGGTGGAGGAGGCGCGGATTTCTCCGATGCTGAAACAGTGTCGCAGATATTCCCCTATGGCGGTCGATCGCTCACCATCGACGCGGGAACCGCAGATCTCGTTCTCGTCTCAGGTGGCAGCAATGAGGTGAAGGTCGATCGGCAGATCGCAGGAACCGCGAACGGTGAGACCCCTGAGGCGACGGAAACTCTTGACGGGGACACGCTGAAACTCTCGGTGGACTGCAACGGGTTCGCGATCAGCTGCAAGGGAAGGTTCACCGTCTCCGTGCCCGACGGCGTCGCTGTGGTCGCGCAGAACAAGAACAGCCTGATCGACGTCAGCGACTTCGGCGCCGACCTGACGGTCAGCGCCGTCGACGGACAGGCCGACCTCGCACAGATCAGCAGCCCGACACTGACCCTGACCGGTAGGGACATGGTCGTCAACGGCACGGGGCTGTCGGCGAAGTCCGTCAGGACCGACACCAGAAATGGCGACATCGACCTGACGTTCTCCGATGCTCCCGGTCGCGTGGAGGTCAGCAGCAATGACGGCAACGTCAGGCTCGCACTGCCCGATACCGAATACCGCGTGGATGTGACCACCAAGAAGGGCAAGGACGACGTGAGTGTGTCCCGGTCTGATTCCAGCAATCACATCATCTCCGTCACGACCCGCAACGGCGACGTCTCCATCACCGCGGCCGCATAGCACGCGCGCGTCGTTCTTCGACGGCTCGTGGTCCAGGGGAGCCCGGCCGTCCCGACCCCCGGACGCGCACCGCGGGACCGTCCCGGCCATCATGGGGGCATGACCTCCCTGCTGCAGGTCGTCCGGTCGGTCGTCGCCCCGCTCACGCGCACGCGCGTCTTCCGCAGGATCGCGCCGGTCGCGCTGCCGCCGGTCGAGCGTGTGCTCGCCCGTGCGTCGGGCGGGCGGCTCCAGCTCAGCGCGATCCTCGTGCCCTCGCTCGTCCTGCACACGACGGGCGCGCGGTCGGGCGAGCCGCGCAGCACCTACCTCATGTACACGCCCGACGGCCACGGCCGGGCGATCGTGGCAGGGACGTCGTTCGCGCGCGACCGGCACCCGGCCTGGACGTACAACCTGCTGGCGTACCCCGACGCCGCGATCACGGTGCGCGGCCGGGACATGAGGGTGCGGGCGTCGCTCGTCGAGGATGACGACGAGCGCGAGGCCGCGTGGGACCTCATCCAGGCGCAGTGGCCGGGGTACCGCGCCTACGAGCGCGAGTCGGGCCGGGTGGTCCGCCTGTTCAGGCTCCAGCCCGTGGCCTGAGCCTCGTCGCGTCCGGGGCGAGGCAGCCCCAGGCACCGCCGTCGGGCACGGGCGTGACCTGCGCGGGGTCCTGACGGGTCCGCCGGGCGCTCCTCGCGGGG
>NZ_JBHXBO010000133.1:0-11825 GCF_042726775.1 Oerskovia sp. NPDC060287 | reverse complement strand
CGCCCGGCGAGTCGCAGCCGAACCACGCACTCGACGGCGGACGTCGCCACGTCCCGTTCACCCGGCCTCGCTACGGTCGCACCGTGACCGCACAGCCCGCAGAGTCCTCCCAGCCCGCCCCGCTCGCCCGGCGCCTGGGCCTCGCG
Organism: Oerskovia sp. NPDC060287; assembly: GCF_042726775.1. NCBI lineage: Bacteria > Bacillati > Actinomycetota > Actinomycetes > Micrococcales > Cellulomonadaceae > Oerskovia > Oerskovia sp. NPDC060287. Next base: position 11,679 of record NZ_JBHXBO010000133.1, on the reverse strand, counting down.
GACGGCGTCGTGATCGGCGTCGGTTCGATGCTCGGCGCAGGGGTGTTCGCGGTCTTCGCCCCGGCGGCCGCCGCTGCCGGGTGGTGGCTGCTCGGGGGACTGGGGCTCGCGGCCCTGGTCGCGTACGCCAACGCGACGTCCACGGCGCAGCTCGCGGCCCGGTACCCGACGTCGGGCGGGGCCTACGTGTACGGGCGCGAACGCCTCGGACCGTGGTGGGGGTTCGCCGCGGGGTGGTCCTTCGTCGTCGGGAAGACGGCCTCGTGCGCGGCCATGGCCCTGACCTTCGCGGCCTACGCCGCCCCCGGGGCGCAGCGCCTCGTGGCCGCGCTCGTCGTCGTGGCGCTGGTCGCCGTCAACGCCCGGGGCGTGACCCGTACGGCCCAGGTCACGCGCGTCCTGGTCGCCGCGACCGCGCTCGTCCTGGTGCTCGTGGTCGTGGCCGCCTGGCAGGTCCCCGCCGCCGAGACCCAGCTAGGCGGGGGCGCACCCCACGGGGTGCACGGCGTGCTCCAGAGCGCGGGGCTGCTGTTCTTCGCGTTCGCCGGGTACGCGCGGGTCGCGACGCTGGGCGAGGAGGTGCGGAACCCGCGGGTCACGATCCCGCGCGCGATCCAGCTCGCGCTCGGGATCGTGGTGGTCGTCTACGCGGTGGTCGGGTTCGGCGCGCTGCGGGCGCTCGGCGCGGACGGCCTCGCGGGGTCGACGGCGCCGCTCGCCGACGTCGTCGGCGCGGCCGGGTGGCCCGGAGGGGACGTGGTCGTGCGGGTCGGTGCCGCCGCAGCCTGCGGGGGAGCGCTCCTGGGGCTGGTCGCCGGGGTGGGACGGACGACCCTCGCGATGGCTCGCGAGGGGGACCTGCCCGGCCCGCTCGCGGCGGTGCACCCGGTGCATCGGGTGCCGGCGCGGGCCGAGGCCGTGCTGGGGACCGTCCTCGTCGTCCTCGTCCTGGTGGCAGACCTCCGCACGGCCGTCGGGTTCTCGTCCTTCGCGGTGCTGACGTACTACGCGGTCGCCAACCTGGCGGCCCTCACGCAGGGGCCCGACGACCGTCGGTGGCCTCGCGGCCTCCAGATCCTGGGGCTCGTCGGCTGCCTGACGCTCGCGGCCTCGCTCCCGCTCGCGTCCGTGCTCGCGGGGTCGGCGGTGCTCGTCGGGGGACTGGTCGGGCGTGCCGTCGCCCGGGCGGCGGTAGGTCACCGAGAGCCGGGGGCGTGACCGGCGGCAGCCCGCCCGGGGCGTCGCCGCCGGACCAGGCCACCGGTGCGCGCGGTCGTCGCGTCTGGCGCCGGGGCGCCCGCGGGGTGACCATGGACGTATGTCCAGCGTCGGACCGGTCGTTGTCGGGTATGACGGGTCGCCCTCGGCGACCTCCGCGGTGCGGTGGGCTGCGCGTGAAGCCCGACGGCGCAGCACGCGGCTCGACGTCGTCTTCGCGCGTGACGCGCACGACACCCACCTCGAACCCTCCTTGCCGGGCGGTGGCGAGAACGCGCAGGCCGGCGCCCGCGCCCTCGCCGAGCGAGGTCGGGGCAAGGCGCTCGAGGTCGAGCCGGACGTCGAGGTCGAGGCGTCGCTCGAGTACGCGACGCCGGCCGCGGCCCTGGTCGGGACGTCGCTCGACGCCTCGGTCGTGGTCGTCGGATCGGGGGACCACGGTCGGGTGCGCGGTGAGCTGGGCGGTTCGGTGGCGCTCGCGGTCGCGGCGCACGCGCACTGCCCGGTCGTCGTGGTGCACGGCGACGTCGAGGCGCTGCGCGACGTGAACCTGCCCGTCGTCGTGGGGGTCGACGGGTCGGCGGCCTCGACCGACGCGCTGCTGCACGCGGCCGAGGTGGCCGTCTCGCGCCAGGCGTCCCTGCGTGTCGTGGTGGCCTGGTGGACCCGGGCCTCGGCCCACCTCGAGAGCTATGTCGCTGCGGAGTTCCCGCGCGAGCGCGCCGAGCAGGGCGCCGAGCGGCAGCTCGCCGCGGCGCTCGCCCAGGTGCGCGAGGCGTTCGACGGGATCGACGTCGAGGGCGAGACGGTCGAGGCCTACCCGGCTCCCGCGCTGGTCAGGGCCTCGGAGGGGGCCGAGCGGCTCGTCGTGGGCTCGCGCGGCCGGGGTGGGTTCGCGGCGCTCGTCCTGGGCTCGGTGAGCCACGCGCTGGTGCGCGAGGCGCACTGCCCCGTGACGATCGTGCGCTGATCCCGGTGTCCACGGTCGCGTGATCCCCGCCACAGGTTCGGTCCTGGGACTTTCACCCGGTGGGGATGTTTGGTTAGGCTCACCTCTGTGAGCCAGACCTTATCGGGAGCCGACGACACCACGGCAGCCCAGGACCCCGCCCTCCCGGCCCTCGCCGGGACCGGGCTGAGCCTCGGGTACGACGGGAACGCCGTCGTGCACGACGCCTCGTTGCGTCTGCTCCCCGGACAGGTCACCGCGCTGATCGGGCCCAACGGGAGCGGCAAGTCGACGCTCCTGCGCTCGCTCGCCCGGCTGCACAAGCCGCTCGACGGGACCGTGAGCCTGCCCGACGTCCCCGACGCGCTCGCGCTGCACCCCAAGGACTTCGCGCGCCGCGTCACGCTGCTCTCGCAGAGCAGGCCCACGCCCAACGGCGTGAGCGTGCGCGACGTCGTCGGGTACGGACGGCACCCGCATCGGGCCCGCTTCCGCTCCACGGACCCCGACGGCGCCCGCGCGATCGCGTGGGCCATGGACGTCACGGGCGTCGCGGCCATGGCCGGGCGCGGCGTCGACGAGCTGTCGGGCGGTGAGCTCCAGCGCGTGTGGCTCGCGACGTGCCTCGCGCAGGACACGGGCGTGCTGCTCCTCGACGAGCCCACGACCTACCTGGACCTGCGCTACCAGGTCGAGATCCTCGACCTCGTGCGCGACCTCGCGGACGACCACGGCGTGGCCGTGGGCGTCGTGCTGCACGACCTCAACCAGGCGGCCGCGGTCGCCGACCACGTGGTCCTGCTCCAGCGCGGCGTCGTCCGCGCCGCGGGCGAGGCCGCGGACGTCCTGACGGCCGACGCCCTGAGCGAGACCTACGGCATCCGGATCGAGGTCACGCACGACCCGCTGACCGGCACGGTGCAGACCGCGCCCGTCGGGCGGCACACGACCCGCAGGCTCGTCGCCGTCCCCTGACGGCCGGGCCGACGCACCCCGTGCCGCCGCGCACCTCCGCGCGGTGGCCCACCGAGCCCGACGCCGTCCCGGCGCGGGCCGCACCTCAAGGACACAGGACCCCCATGCGAACGACCCTCCGGACCGGCCTGCCCGCCGTCCTGCTCGTGACAGCGCTCACCCTCACCGCGTGCGGCACCACGGAGGAGGCCGACGCCGGCACGGCCGACGCGACCGCCGCCTCCGACGCGGGCCCCGTCACCTTCACCGACGAGCGCGGCGAGCAGACGCTCGACGCTCCTGCGACCGAGGTCGTCTCGCTCGAGTGGGGCCTGACCGAGAACCTGCTCGCGCTCGGCGTCGACATCGTCGGCCAGGCCGACGTCGAGGGCTACAACACCTGGGACACCTCGGTGCCCCTCGACGCCTCCACCCCGGACGTCGGCACGCGCGGCGAGGCGAGCCTCGACGCGATCTCCGCGCTCGAGCCCGACCTCATCGCCGTCACCACGGACACGGCCGACAACGTGATCGACCAGCTCGAGGACATCGCGCCCGTCGTCACCCTGCGCGGCTCGGACGGCACCGACCCGATCGGGTACATGCGTCAGACCGTCGAGACCCTCGCGACCGCGACGGGTACCGAGGACAAGGGCGCCGAGCTGCTCGCGGGCTTCGACACCAAGGTCGCCGAGGGCAAGAAGGCCCTCGACGAGGCCGGCGTCGCGGGCGCCTCGTACGTCATGGCCGACGGCTGGGTCAACAACGGCACCGTCTCGGTGCGCATGTACACGCCCGGTTCGTTCCTGGGGGCGGTCGGCGCCGAGCTGGGCCTCGAGAACGCCTGGACCGGCGAGGGTGACCCCGACTACGGCCTCGCGCAGACCGACGTCGAGGGCCTCACGGCGCTGAGCGACGTCCAGTTCGTCTACGCCGCGAGCGACTCCGAGGCCGACCCCTTCGCGGACGGGCTCAAGGACAACGCGATCTGGCAGCAGCTCCCGTTCGTCGTCGCCGGTGACGTGCACCGCATCCCCGACGGCATCTGGATGTTCGGCGGCCCGGCCTCGGCCAACGCCTACGTCGACGCGCTCGTCGCGGCACTGACCCAGTGAGCACGAGCGCCCCGGGGGGACTCTCGACGGCCCAGAGCGAGGTCCCGGACGACTCCTCGGGGCTCCTGGCCCCGCCGGTTCCCCTGGGGCGCTCGCGCGTCCGGTTCCGCCTGACGGTCGCCTCGGCGTTCGTCGTCGCGATCCTCGTCGTCCTGGTGCTGGCCGCGATCCACCTCACGCAGGGGACGGCCGACGTCGGCCTCGGCGACCTGCTGAGGCTCGTCGTGGGCGGGACCGACGCCGACGCGGACCGGACCGTGGCCGCCGTCCTGGTCGCCTCACGCCTGCCCCGCCTGCTCGCGGGCCTCCTCGTGGGCGTCTCGCTCGGCGCGGCCGGAGCCGCACTCCAGTCCGTGGCGCGCAACCCGCTGGCCTCGCCCGACACGCTCGCGGTCAACGCGGGCGCCTACGTCGCCGTCGTGGGCGCGGCCGTGGTCGGCGTGACGCTCCCGTTCTACCTCTCGGGGACCCTGGCGCTGATCGGTGGCCTCGCGGCCTCGGGCCTGGTGCTCGTCCTGGCGCGCGGCGGCGCGGCCGGGCCCACCCGGCTGATCCTCGCGGGCTCCGCGATCACCCTGGCCCTGCACTCGCTGACGACCGTGCTGCTCGTGCTGTTCCAGCAGGAGACCATGGGGCTCTTCGCATGGGGGAGCGGCTCGATCGTCCAGTCCGGCACGTCGCAGGTCGCGCTCGCGGCCCCGCTCGTGGTCGTGGGCCTCGGCGGCCTGGTCCTCGTGGCCCACCGGCTGGACCTCCTGGCACTGGGCGACGACACCGCGACCGTGCTCGGGATCGACGTGCGCGCCACGCGCGTCGTGACCATCCTGCTCGCGGTCCTGCTGTCCGCAACGGCCGTCACGGTCGCGGGCCCGGTCGGGTTCGTCGGACTGTGCGCCCCGGTGATCGTGCGCCTCGTGGCGCGCAAGGTGCCGGGCCTCAACCGGCACCGTGTGCTCATCCCGCTCTCGGGGATCGCGGGCGTGATCGTCATCCTGGGCGCCGACGTCCTGCTGCGCCTCGTGCTGCCCGGCACCTACGGCGTCGCCGTCCCGACGGGCGTCATCACGACCGTGTTCGGCGCCGCGACGCTCGTGTGGCTCGCGCGCCGCCTCAAGGACTCGGGACCTGCTGCGGGGACCCGGGCCGCGCACGTCCGGCCGCGTACCTCGCGCCGCGCGCTGGTGGTCACGGCCGTCCTGGTCGCGCTCCTGGTCGCGGCCACGATCGCGGCGCTCCTGCTGGGCGACCGGCTCCTGCTCACGGGCGACGTCCTCAACTGGGCCGCCGACCGGGCGGGCAAGCAGGTGAGCTTCGTGCTCGACCAGCGCTTCCCGCGCGCGCTCGCCGCGATCCTCGCGGGCGCCGCGCTGGGCCTGGCGGGAACCGTGGTGCAGGCCGTGTGCCGCAACCCGCTGGCCGAGCCTGGGCTGCTCGGCGTGACCGCGGGCGCAGGCCTGGGGGCCGTCGCGGTCGTCCTGCTCGTGCCCGGCGTCGGCATCGTGGGGATGTCCGTGGCGGCCGTCGTCGGCGCGCTCGGGACGTTCGCGATCGTCTACCGCCTGGCGTACCGGGGCGGACTGAGCTCGGACCGCCTCGTGCTGATCGGCATCGGCATGAGCGCGGGGGCCACGGCCCTGACCACGCTCGTGATCGTCGTCGTGGCCCCGTGGAACCTCAACCTCGCGCTCACCTGGCTGTCCGGGTCAACGTACGGGCGCACGCTCGAGCACGTGGTCCCCGTCGTGCTCGCGCTGCTCGTGGTCGTGCCCGTCGCGGTGCTCCACCGGCGTGAGATGGACGTCCTGGCGCTCGACGAGGACACCCCGCGGGTCCTGGGTCTGCGCCTCGACCGCACGCGCCTGCTGCTCCTGGGCGCGAGCGCGGTGCTGACGGCCGCCGCGGTGTGCGCGGTCGGCGTCGTGGGCTTCGTGGGTCTCGTCGCCCCGCACGCCGCGCGGGCCCTCGTCGGGTCCCGCAACGGTCGCGTCATCCCGGTCTCGATGCTGCTCGGGGCCGTCCTCGTGAGCGTCGCCGACACCGTGGGCCGCACGGTCATCGCACCCGCCCAGATCCCCGCGGGCCTGACGACGGCGCTCATCGGTGCGCCGTACTTCGTGTGGCTCCTGTGGCGCAGCCGCGGCCGCGAGGCGTGAGAGTGATCCCGACCACAGGGACGGGTCCGGGGGTTCACCCGGGCCCGATGTTTGGTTAGGCTCGCCTACGTGAGCCAGACCAGTGTCGTGACCGAGCAGGAGATCTCCCCGTTCCGCATGTTCGACGTGCAGGTGCGACGGGTCGAGCGCCTGGCCCCCAGCTTCCTGCGCGTGACCTTCACGGGCCACGACCTGCACGAGTTCGCCGACAACGGCCTGGACCAGCGCATCAAGCTCGTCCTGCCCGCGACCGACGGCGGCTACGAGCACCTCGACCGCACGGGCGAGTGGTACGCCGCCTGGCGTGCCCAGCCCGAGGAGCGGCGCAACCCGCTGCGCACCTACACCGTGCGCGCGGTGCGTCCTGAGGTCTCCGAGGTGGACGTCGACCTCGTCCTGCACGGCGACGCGGGCCCCGCGTCCCGGTGGGCGCTCGCCGCGCGCCCCGGTACCGAGGTCGTCCTGCTGGGCCCCAACGGGCTGTGGCACGGTGCTCACGGCGGCGTCGAGTTCTCTCGCCCGGTCCGCAGCCACGCGCTGCTGCTCGCCGGGGACGAGACCGCGGTCCCGGCCATCGCCTCGATCCTGGAGTCCCTCCCGGCCGACGAGGTCGGCGAGGTCTTCCTCGAGGTCCCGCACGCGGGCGACGTCCTGCCCGTCACGGCGCCCGCCGGCGTGAACGTCACCTGGCTCGCCCGCGAGGGCCGGGCGCACGGCGACCTGCTCGTGCCCGCCGTCCGCGAGGCCGCGGACCGCCTGCTCGAGCGCAACGTGTGCGGTGCGACCCACTCGCTGACCTGCGCCGCGCGCGGGCTCGCGGCGCGCCCCGGCACGGCCGGCGAGGTGGCCGAGCTCGAGGACGTCGACGTCGACACGGACATCCTCTGGGAGGTTCCCGTGGACGACGACGGCGCACCCCTGGTCGCGTGCGCCGAGCTCTACGCGTGGCTCGCCGGGGAGGCCTCGGTCATCAAGACGCTGCGGCGCTACCTCGTGTCCGAGCGCGGTGTGGACCGTCGGTCGGTCGCGTTCATGGGCTACTGGCGTGAGGGCCGCGCCGAGGGGTGACGGCTGTGAGGGCCGCGCCGAGGGCTGACGGCCGTGAGGGCCGCGCCGGGCGCCCGCTCACCCCACCGGCACGCCCAGCCCCTCGACCAGCTCGACCCCGGGCAGCCGCGCGAGCAGGGCGCCCGGCAGCAGCAGCTTGGAGCGGCGCAGCCCGCTCCCGATCAGCGCGGCCTCGCCGTCCGTGGCGACGGCGGCGTCGAGCAGCACGCGCCATCCCTCGGGGAGCCCGATCGGGGTGATCCCGCCGTACTCCATGCCGGACTCGACGACCGCGCGGTCCATGGGCAGGAACGAGGCCTTGCGCACGTCGAGCAGCGACCGCACGCGCGTGTTCACGTCGGCCCGGGTCGTGGCCCGCACGACGGCCGCGGCGGTCCGCTCGTCGCCCCCGCGCCGCCCGGCGACCAGGACGCAGTTCGCGGAGACCGCGGGCGGCAGGTCGTGGGCCGCGTTGAGCGTGGCGGTGTCGGCGAGGTCCGGGTCGATCTCGACGACGGCGACCTGCTCGGCGACGCGGGGGTCCTGAGCGGTCCACCGGGCGAGGGCCTCGGCGACCGACGGTGCGAGCAGGTCGGGCCGGGTCGTCGCGGGGACCCAGTCGAGGTCGCCGAGGGTCGGAAGGGTGAGGCGGTCGATCCCGTCGTGGCTCATGCGGCGACCAGGACCTGGTAGGTCGGCGTGATGGTCGCTCGCCCGATCGTGTGGAACACGGCCGCCATGGCGACCGCGGTCGCGGTCGTCGAGGGGGTGACGTCGAGCGTCTCGACGTCGAGCGCGTGCACCGCGAACACGTACCGGTGCGGTCTGTCGCCGGGCGGGGGTGCGGCGCCCAGGTAGCCCGGCCCACCGCCGTCGTGCCGGGTCTGCACCGCTCCCGGCGGGAGGTAACCGCCTCCGGGTGACCCTGCGCCCTGCGCGAGCGTCACGGTGGACGCGGGCACGTTGACGACGGTCCAGTGCCAGTAGCCCGCCGGGGTCGGCGCGTCCATGTCGAAGCAGCTCACGAGGAACGAGCGCGTGGCCGCGGGGAAGTGGTTCCAGGACAGCTCGGGCGACCGGTTGTCGCCGCCGGCCGCGTGCGTGCGCGCCATGGGTTCGCCGTGCGCGACGTCGTCGCTCGTGACGCTGAAGCGTGGGACCTGGGGCAGGAGCGAGTAGGGGTCGGGAGCGAGGGGCCGGTCGGCGAGGTTCATCGTCCCATCGTGCCCGGTGGGCGGGGGAGGGGCCAGGTGCGGGGGCGTCGGTGGGGTCGGAAGCGCGCGGTGAATTGTCCCTCCTTGCCCGCCCAGCGAACCACACTTTGCAGGATTGTGCTTGTTTAGGCCCCGCTATTGACAAACTCCGTCACCACCCGCAAATCTGGTGACTGCCCGGGCGATCCTCGGGCCACGCAGTGAGTGCCACAGATGCCATGTCACGAGCGTCGATCGCCACCGGTCCCGGCAGACCCCCGGGCGCATCGCCGACCAGAGAGCAGGTCGCCATGCACGCAGTCCCACCACCCGTGAGCCCCGCCAGAGGGCCCCTGTCCGGACGCAGGTCGTCCGGTGCCCGACGACGGGCGGTCGCCTCGGCCACCGCCCTCGCCCTCGCGCTCGGCACGGCCGCCGGGAGCGTCGCCCTGACGGCTCCCGCGGCCGCCGACGTCACCAACGCCAAGCCCGCGGTCGTCCCGACGCTCAAGGAGTGGACGGGAGGCAGCGGGTCGTTCGATCTCGACTCCTCGACCCGGATCGTCGTCCCTGCCACGCTCGAGGAGATGGGCGCGCAGGTCGCGGCGGACATCGCCGACCTCACGGCCCGCACGGTCCCCGTCGCCGTGGACGCGGCACCGGACGAGGGCGACATCGTGCTGGTCGTCGACCCGACGCTCGTCCACGCCGCGGGCGGCGAGCGCTTCGACGAGGAAGGCTACGTCCTCGACGTCGACCCGGGACGCGTGACCGTGACCGCACCGACCGAGCAGGGGGCCTTCTACGGGACCCGGAGCCTCCTGCAGGTGCTGGTCCAGAGCCCGGGCCGCGGAAGCGTGCCCGTCGGGGAGTCGGTCGACTGGCCCGACTACGCCTCGCGCGGCTTCATGCTCGACGTGGGGCGGCGCTTCTTCACGCCCGAGTTCGTCCGCGACTACATCTCGATGATGAGCTGGTTCAAGCTCAACGAGTTCCAGATCCACCTCATGGACAACGAGATCAGCCCCGCGGGCGGCAACTGGGCCGACGCTCAGGCCGGCTTCCGGCTCCAGTCCGACAACCCCGCGTTCGCGGGTCTCGCATCGACCGACGGAGCCTACGACCGGGCGGACTGGCAGTCCTTCGAGGACACCGCGGCATCCCACGCCGTGACGATCATCCCGGAGATCGAGGGGCCCGCCCACGCGCGCTCGGTCGTCCGCTGGAAGCCCGAGCTCGGCACGAACGGTGGCAACTCCGACCACCTGGACCTGAGCAAGCCCGAGGCGACGGCGGTCATGAAGTCGATCTTCACCGAGTTCGCGCCGTGGTTCGAGGGCCCCGACGTCCACATGGGAGTCGACGAGTACTACGCGTCGCCCGCGCTCTTCCGGGACTACTTCAACACCATGGCTGCCCACGTCCGCAGCCTCGGCAAGCACCCGCGCGCCTGGGGGAGCTTCACCCAGATGCACGGCAACGCGAACGGCTACGACCGTGACGTGACGATCAACTCGTGGAACGGCGGCTGGTACTCGATCGAGTCGGCGTACGCCGACGGCTACCGGTTCCTCAACACCGACGACTCGACGCTGTACGTCGTCCCGTTCGCGAGCTATTACCACGGCAACGGGCTCAACAACCAGTGGCTGTACTCGTCCTGGGCGCCCAACCGGACCGGGAACAAGACCGTGCCCGAGGGGGCCGCGGAGGGAGCCATGTTCGCGGTCTGGAACGACCTCGTGCACGCCGACTACACGCAGCAGGACGTGCACGGCCTGGTCGAGCTGTCCTTCCCGACGATCGCGCAGAAGACCTGGGACGGCGCGACGCCCGAGCTCACGTTCGCGCAGTTCTCGGCGCTCACGCGCACTCTGGGCCTGGGCCCCGGCATCGAGGTGGTCGACTTCACGCGAGGCGGCCAGCTCGCGGGCGAGCTGAGCCACGGCGCGACCGTGACGGCCTCGTCCGCGGACGAGGGCAACGGTCCCGAGCACCTCACCGACGGCCAGACGACGACGCGCTGGAGCACGCGGTCGACGGCGCCCGCCACGCTCACCGTGGACCTGGGGTCGGTGCAGACGGTCGGTGCCGTGGAGGTCGACTGGACCGCGGCAGCAGCCACGAGCTACACGGTCGAGGTCTCGGCCGACGGGTCCACCTGGACGAGGGCGTCCCGGCACCGCAACACGACCGGGCCGGGGATCGACCGCGCCACGTTCGCCGCCCACGAGGCCCGGTACGTCCGGCTGAGCTCGGTCGTCGGCGGTCCGGACGGCGTCGGCGCGTGGCGACTGAGCGTCCTGGGTCGCCCGGACCTCGCCCTGGGTGCCGTCGCGACGGCCTCGGGCGTCGAGTCGGGCACGACCATGACGGCGGCCAACGTCGTCGACGGCGACCCCTCGACGCGATGGTCGGCCGACTACAGTGCGCAGCCCTGGGTCCAGGTGGACCTCGGCACGGCCAGGACGGTCGACGAGATCACGCTGCGCTGGGAGGCCGCCTCGGCGACCGCCTACCGCGTCGAGGTGTCGCAGGACGGCGCCGCCTGGTCCCCCCTCGTGACCAGGACCGGGCTCGCGGGAGGGGCTCGCACCGACGTCCTGACCGTGCCGGCGACCGCCGCACGGTACGTCAGGGTGACGACGACGGCCAAGAGCCTCAACCCGTACCTGTCGCTCTACGACCTCGAGGTGCGCGGGGCGGCGCCCGCCGAGCCCGTGCAGGTGACGGCCACCGCGACCGTGCGGTGCGTGGCCGGACGGGCCCAGCTGTCGGTCGACGTCGTCAACGACGACGCGGCGCCCGTCGACGTCGTCGTCACGACGCCGTACGGCAGCCGGACCTTCTCCGCGCTCTCGCCGGAGAAGCGGGCGCACGCCGCGTTCAGCACGCGTGCCGTGGGCGTCGAGGGTGGCACTGCCGTCGTCGACGTCGCCCCGGCGGGCTCGCCCGGGCAGGCGGGATCCGTCGAGGTCCCGTTCACCGGGGCCGCCTGCGGCTGACGCCTGACGCACGACGAACGCCCGAGGGGTCCGGCCTGCACAGGC
>NZ_JBHXBO010000132.1:0-11857 GCF_042726775.1 Oerskovia sp. NPDC060287 | reverse complement strand
TTGCCCGAGGTGCCGTTCGACGAGCTCAAGGGTGTCATTCCCAACCGTGAGGGTCGGGTGATCGACATCGATGGTGAGCAGGTCCCGGGGGTCTACGCCACGGGGTGGATCAAGCGTGGGCCGGTCGGGTTGATCGGGCACACCAAGTCCGACGCCTCCGAGACCGTCCGCCACCTCGTCGAGGACCTTGCCGACTCGCGCACGGCCACCCAGCCCGACCCCGACGCGATCGTCGAGTTCCTGACCGAGCGCGGCGTGCACCTGGTCCAGTGGTCCGACTGGGAGGTCCTGGACGCCTACGAGCGCGCGCAGGGCGAACCGCACGGTCGCGAGCGCGTCAAGGTCGTGCCCCGTGAGGACATGATCCGCATCGCACGCCGCGAGGACGACGCGACGGCCTGAGGCGGGCTCAGCCCCGGCGCCCCGCGAGGGCGAGGAGCCTCGTGAGCTCGGGCGCGTCGTCGGGCACGGGGAGCGGACCCGCGAACAGGCGGCTCGCCGCGAACATGCCCTTGCGGCGCTGGGCGTAGCCCAGCACGAACGACACGAGCTGCGGGCCCAGGTCTGCGTCGACCCCCAGGCCCTGGGCCAGGTCCCACGCGTGGACCGTGAGGTCGAACGTCATCTGGTGCGCGTACTCGGTCGCCGGGGCGTCGCCGTACGACAGGTGCACCACGCGGTCCAGGGCGCCGGGGGCCAGGAACGCCTCGCGCGACTGCGTCGAGGCGTCGATCCACGCGTCGATCGGGTCGTCGCCCAGGACGTCGCCGTCGAACACCGACCCCACGTCGGCGACGGTCCGGCCCGCGAGCAGCTCGGGGGCCCAGAGCTGCTCCGAGACCAGGTGGTTGACGAGGTCACGGACGGTCCAGTCGTCGTCGGGCGTGGGCAGGTCCCACTGGTCGTCCTGGACCCGCCGGACCAGGTGGTCGAACGCCCCGATCGCGTCGCCGTGCGCCGCCAGGAGGTGCTCGTGCGAGGCCACCGCGGTGCTCACGGGTTGCTCAGGATCGCGAGGACGTTGCGTGCCGGGTCCTTGAACCAGGCGATCGCCGGGCCCTCCGGACCGCGCGCGATGCCCTTGGCGTCCTGGTCGAACCCCACGTAGCGCTCGAACTCCACGCCCTTGGCGACGAGCTCGTCGACCGCGGCATCGACGTCGTCGACCCCGAAGTTGAGGACCGTGAACGACGCCGCGACGTGGTTCGTCTTGGGGTAGACGAACACGTGGCCGCCCGACCCCAGGCGCAGGTCGAGGCCCATGGGGGTCTGGTCGACCTCGATGCCCACGACGTCCGCGTAGAACGTCCGTGCGGCGTCCAGGTCGTTCACCGAGAAGCTGCTGAATGCGTTCGTCGTCGAGACCATCGGGTGCTCCTTGTCCAGGTCGTGCGCAGTGGGGGAGGCGCCGTGGGCGCCGCTTTCCACGATGGCACGGAACGAGGTCGCTGACGAGGGGAGCGTCGGTACCGGAGCGCGGTCCGGTCCGCCCGCTTGCCCCGCACCCCGCTCTCGCGCGAAGGTACCCGGGTGCCCCACGACCAGCTGATCCGCCATGTCCTGTTCCCGGGGCGCCACCACCTCGTGACCCGCTTCCAGGTGGACTACCTGCGCGCGCTGCGGGCCGGCCTCGTCAGCGACCGCGACGGCGAGCGCGTCCGGTGCTCGCCCGACGCCGTGGTCGTGTGGGCCGTGACGTCCGCGAACCACGCGGGCACGCGCCGCAACCCGGTCCCGGGGCACCGCCGCGAGGCGCTCATCGAGCACGTGACCGCGGTCGAGCACCTGCCGAGCCTCGTCGTGCCGGTCCCGGACGTGGCCCCGCACGCGCGCTTCGCGCACCTCGTCACGACCACGGTCCAGACCGCGACGGGGCACACCGTGACGCTCGACCCGCGTGAGACGGTCGTGGCCTGCTCGACCCCCGAGGTCATCGCGGCGTACCAGGACCTCGGCTACCGGGTCGTGGGCGTCGAGCTCGACGCGACCGACGCGCACGGTGACGTGCCCGCCCGCCCGTGGGACGCCGTCGGGCGCCTCGCTGCGGGCGACCCGACGTGGACCGACGTCGCCCACCCGGCCGTGCCGGGCTTCTTCCGGCGCTACGGGCTCGAGGCGCAGATCGTCCAGGTCTTCGCCGACCCCGTCGTCTCGGGCGACGGCGACCTGACCGCGACCCGCGACTACCGGACGTACGCCGCGGCGTTCGAGGACGCCTCGCGCCGCAAGTGGGAGCAGGTGCGCCCGTACGTGCTCCCCGGCCGGATCGTCGACATCGGGTGCGCGACGGGAGGCCTGCTCGAGCTCGTCGCGGCCGAGCCTCGACTGCACGAGTCGGACCTGTTCGGCGTCGACGTCGCGCGCCACCTCGTGGCCGAGGCCGAGCACAAGAAGACGCAGGGCGTGTTCGCGAACCCGAACGTGTGGTTCGTGCAGGCCAACATCCTGCGCGGTGACGTCATGCCCGAGCGCAGCGTCGACACGACCGTCACGATCGCGCTCACGCACGAGATCAGTTCGTACGGCGACGGTGTGCCCGACGTCGAGCGGTTCGCTCGCCGCGTGCTCGTCCACACGCGTCCGGGCGGGGTGTGGATCAACAGCGACGTGTGCGGTCCCGCGGACGGTGACCGCCCCGTGCACCTCACGCTCCGCGACGACGACGGCACGCGGCCGGGCGTCGTGACGGACCTCGACGAGTGGGCACGGCCCGACGTCGCCGCGCACGTCCGCGGGCTGTCGACGGCTTCCCGGCTGCGCCAGTTCGCGCACGACTTCCCTCGGTTGTCGGGCGCGTCGTTCACGGTCGAGGAGGTCCTGCCCGGGACGTTCCGCCTCACGCTGCGCGACGCGATGGAGTTCCTCACGACCAAGGACTACGCCGACAACTGGCTGTCCGAGTGCCACGAGCGTTTCTGCGACCTAGACGGCGACGCGTGGACCGGGCTGCTGACGGGCGCGGGCTTCGAGCTGGGGCCCGAGAGCGGGGCGTGGCGCAACGAGTGGCTCGTCGAGCACTCGTTCGCACCGGTGGCGTCGCTGACCGACGCCGTGACGGGCGAGCACGTCGAGTGGCCCGACACTCACGTGCTGACGGTCGCGCGCCGACCGGTGCTCGGGGCGTAGAGGAGGTCGGCCCGCCGGTCCCGCGCCCTGGGCGCGTCGTCGGTCTCCCGCCTCAGCCCCGGCGCAGGTGCAGCAGGGGGAACGGACGGCCCTCGCCGTCGAGCGGCGAGCGGCCGACCACCTCGAAGCCCTGACGCCGGTAGAACGCGAGCGCCCCCGGGTTCTGCTCGTTGACGTCGACGGTCACGGCGGGATGCCGGGCGACCACGTGCCCCATGAGCACCGACCCGATGCCCTGGCCGTGCCGCGCGGCGTCCACGAACAGCATCTCGACCTGGTCGCCGTCGAGCGCGACGAAGCCGACCGGCTCGTCGTCGGCCGTCGCGACCAGCACCTCGAGAGCCGGCAGGTAGTCGTCCAGGATCGGCGCGACGTAGCCGTCGACGTCTGCGGGCGTGAGGAAGTCGTGGGTCGCCTCGACCGCTGAGCGCCAGATCCGGACGAGCGCCGGGAACTCGTCCGGACCGGTCGTGGGGCGGACGTCGACGGACGGCGGGTGGGCAGGCACGCCCCGATCCTAGGACGGTCACCGCGCTCCGCCGAGCCCGGCTGGGCGGAGCCGGGCCGGGCGTGCGAGGGGCGACGTGACGTCGACGGCCGCGGCGAGGACTACGATCCGTGCGTGGCAATGACGCGCACCGGGGCCCTGGGGGCCCGCACCTGGACGTCCCTCGTCCTCCTCGGCTTCGTCGGGCAGCTCGCCTGGACCGTCGAGAACATGTACCTCAACGTGTTCGTCTACGACACCATCACGGACGACCCGAACGTCATCGCGACCATGGTCGCGGTGAGCGCTGTCGCCGCGACGCTCGCGACGCTCCTGGTCGGTGCGCTCTCCGACAGGGTCGGGCGCCGCCGCGTGTTCATCGCGGCCGGGTACGTCCTGTGGGGGGTCACGACGGCCGCGTTCGGGTTCCTGAGCCCCGAGGCCGTCTCGGGGCTGGTCCCCGCGGCGAGCGCCGTGGTCGTGGCCGCGGTCGCGGTCGTCGTGCTCGACGCGGTCATGTCGTTGTTCGGCTCGGGAGCCAACGACGCCGCGTTCCAGGCCTGGGTGACCGACTCGACCGAGCCGGCGAACCGGGGCCGGGTCGAGTCGGTGCTCGCGGTCATGCCGCTGCTGTCGATGCTCGTGGTGTTCGGGGCCTTCGACGGCATGACACGGGCCGGGCAGTGGCGCGAGTTCTTCGTCCTCGTGGGAGCGATCATCGTGGTCGTGGGGATCGTGTCGTGGTTCCTCGTCCGGGACCGCGAGCTCACGGTCCGTCAGGAGGACGGGTACCTGCGCTCGGTGGTGCACGGGTTGCGGCCCTCGGCGGTGCGCGAGAACCCGGGCCTGTACCTCGCGCTGTCGGCATGGATGATCTGGGGCATCTCGACGCAGGTGTTCCTGCCCTACCTGATCATCTACCTCCAGCGGTACCTGCGGATCGACGGCTACGCGATCGTCCTGGCCGTGGTGCTGCTCGGCGCCTCGGTCGTGAGCGTGATCGGTGGCCGGATCGTCGACCGGGTCGGCAAGGTCCGCTTCCTCCTGCCTGCGGTCGCGGTCTACGGGACGGGGCTGGTCCTCATGGCGTTCGCACGAGGCATGGTGCCCGCGATCCTCGCCGGGCTCGTCATGATGTCGGGGTTCATGCTGGTCCTCACCCCGGTCGGCGCGCTGGTCCGGGACTACTCGCCGCCCGACCGGGCGGGACACGTCCAGGGGCTGCGCATGGTCTTCGCGATCCTCGTCCCCATGCTCGTGGGACCGTTCATCGGTGCGGCGGTGATCCGTGGGGCCGCCGAGACCTACGAGGAGCTGGGTGTCGTCAAGCAGGTCCCGAGCCCCCTGATCTTCGTCGCGGCCGCTGTCGTGCTGCTCCTGATCCTCGTCCCCGTCACTCTTCTCCGTCGCAAGGAACCTGCTGCATGAGCACCCTCCGGCCCACCCGTTGGGCCGCCGCCCTCGACCGCCACGCCCCCCTGCCCGAGTACCCCCGTCCTCAGCTCGTGCGCGACAGCTACCTCAACCTCAACGGGCTGTGGGACTACGCGTTCACGGGCCAGGCGGCGGGCCCGGAGGGGTCGCTGGGCGGGTCCGCGCCCGCGGTGTTCGACGGCGAGATCGTCGTGCCGTTCTCGCCCGAGTCGGTGCTGTCGGGCGTCGGGCGCCAGCTCCAGCCGTACGAGGCGCTCTGGTACCGGCGCGAGGTGTCGCTCCCCGCGGGCTTCGTCCCGCGCGGCGGGCGGGTCCTGCTGCACTTCGGGGCGGTCGACCAGTCGTGCCGTGTCCTGGTCGACGGTGTCGAGGTGGGCCGTCACACGGGCGGCTTCCTGCCGTTCGCGTGCGACGTCACCGACGCGTTCGCCGGTTCCTCCGACGAGCCGCACGAGCTGCTCGTCGAGGTCACCGACGTGAGCGACATGGGCTACCACTCGCGCGGCAAGCAGAAGCTCGACCGGGGCGGCATCTGGTACACCGCGCAGTCGGGCATCTGGCAGACGGTGTGGGTCGAGGCCGTCCCGGCGCTGCACGTCGGCCGGCTCGTGCTCGTCCCGGACCTCCCGGGCGGCTGCCTCGAGGTGACCGTGCACGCGGGCGAGGTGCCCGCGGGGGCGAGCGGCGCCGTCGGGCAGGACGCGCCCACGGCGCGCATCCAGGTGCACGACGGCGGAGCGCTCGTCGCGCAGGTCGACGCACCCGCGGGGACGGTCGCCCGCGTGCCGGTCCCGGACGCCCACCTGTGGACGCCCGAGGACCCGCACCTGTACGACGTGACCGTGACCCTCGGCGACGACGAGGTGCGCGGCTACGCCGGCATGCGGTCGTTCGGCGTGGGCCGGGACGAGCGGGGCGTGCCGCGCCTGCTGCTCAACGGCGAGCCGTACTTCCACGCGGGCGTCCTGGACCAGGGGTACTGGTCCGACGGGCTGCTCACGGCACCGACCGACGAGGCCATGGTCCACGACATCACGACCATGAAGGACCTCGGGTTCACGATGCTGCGCAAGCACATCAAGATCGAGCCGCTGCGCTGGTACCACCACTGCGACCGGCTCGGGATCCTCGTGTGGCAGGACATGGTCAACGGCGGCACCAGCTACCGCCCGGCGGTCATCACGGCTCCCGTGGCCGTGCCTCTCCGGATCAGCGACCGGTTCTACGGACTGTTCGGACGGGCCGACGTCGCGGGGCGCGCGGAGTTCCTCCGCGAGGTCGACGCGACCGTCGAGCAACTGCGCAGCATCGTGAGCATCGCGGTCTGGGTGCCGTTCAACGAGGGGTGGGGACAGTTCGACGCCGCTCGCGTCGCGGCCCGTGTCAAGGCGCTCGACCCGACGCGGACGGTCGACCACGCGAGCGGCTGGCACGACCAGCGCGCGGGCGACCTCCGGAGCCTCCACGTGTACTTCAAGCCGTTCCGGGTCCCGCGGCGGCGGGACCGGCGGGTGCTCGTGCTCTCGGAGTACGGGGGCTACAACCTGCGGGTCGAGGACCGCGACTTCAGCGAGAAGGACTTCGGCTACAAGAAGCTCGACGACGCCGCGGCGCTCGGGGAGGCGTTCGTGGCGCTGCACCGCGACCAGATCGTGCCCGCGATCCCGCGAGGGCTCTCCGCGACGGTCTACACCCAGCTCTCGGACGTCGAGGACGAGCTCAACGGCCTGCTGACGTACGACCGCGAGGTCGCGAAGCTCCCGGCGGACCTGGTGCGGTCGGTCAACGCGGGGCTGCGGCTGGGGTGACCCGACGGCTCGGTGCCTGCCCGCTGCCCGCTGCTCGACGTGATGCCGGTCCGTCCGGCGCTTCGTACGCTGAGGGGATGCTGCTGACCCGGCAGACGCTCAGCGGGCTCGACGACGGCACGGTCACTCTCGCGTTCCGCCGCTGGCTCGCGCCGCGCGTGCGCGCGGGCGGCCGGATGAGGACGCGGATCGGGGTCGTGGAGGTCACCTCGATCGACCGGGTCCCGGACGTGGACGGGGTGCCCGTCCTGCCCGACGACGACGCCCGCGCCGCGGGGTTCCGCTCGACCGAGGCCGCGCTCGCCTGGGTGGCCGCGAAGGGCGAGGGGGACCTGTACCGGATCGGGCTGCGGCGCGTGGGGGAGGACCCGCGCATCGCGTTGCGCCAGGAGGCCGACCTGTCGGCCGAGGAGGTCGAGGGGCTGCGCACACGGCTCGCGCGCATGGACCGCGTGGCGCCAGAGCCGTGGACCCGGTCCTACCTGGACCTGATCGTCGCGCGGCCCGAGGTCGTGGCACGCGAGCTCGCGACCTCGATCGGGGTCGAGCGCGACTACTTCAAGGTCCGGGTGCGGCGCCTCAAGGAGCTCGGCCTCACCGAGAGCCTGCCCGTGGGGTACCGCATCTCTCCGCGGGGGCGGGCGTACCTCGACGCGACGTGACGGTGCGCCCTGAAGCTCTCGTCCCTGCGGGGCGCGTCCACCGGGTGGTCGCACCAGGCCGGGATGAGTACCTGAGCGCCCGCCGGTCTCCACCGGCACGGAGATACACTTCCGCGGACAGCAGGGTACTCCGCGACGAAATGAGCAGTCCGTGAAGATCGTCATCGTCGGTGGATCGAGGGGCACGGGGGCCCGCCTGGCTTCGCTCGCACAGGGAGAAGGACACGAGGTCACAGTCCTGTCGCGGAGCGGCGGCACCGTCACCCCGGGGGTCGAGACCCTGAAGGGGGACGCCGGCGATCCAGAAGTGGCAGCCCGAGCGGTCGCTGGGGCGGACGCCGTCGTGGTGACCGTGGGTGGCGCCAAGGGGACCTCTCGTCAACGGTCTGCGGTCACGCGGGTCGTCGTGGCGGCGATGCAGGAAGCGGGAGTGCGTCGGCTCGTCGTGCAGTCCTCCTTGGGGGCAGGTGGCTCGGCAGCGCAGATGCCCGCACTCGTCCGGGTCCTGACACGGGTCGTCCTTGCCTCGGCGCTGGCCGACCACGACGAGCAGGAGTCGGCCGTCGTGACGTCGGACCTCGACTGGACGATCGTCAGACCGGCCGGCCTGACGAACGGCCCGACGACCGGTGGCTGGACGGCGCGGGAGCTGACCAAGGGCGCCAAGGGATTCGGGTCGATCCCCCGCGGCGACCTCGCCGCCTGCCTGCTCCGCGTCCTGGAGGACGACTCGACCGTCGGCAGGGCGTTCGGGGTCAGCAACAGCTGAACCCTGGACCCAGGGACGTGCGTCGCCGGGGGCTCCAGCGTCCGGTGTGCTCAGGACAGCGGAGAGATGTCCACCCCGGGCAGCCCGTCGATGCTCGTCGCGTTCTTCTTCTGCCAGTACGCGTCGAAGAACTCCGGGTCCCGTCGTTCGTGGTCACGGTCCAGCACGTCGCGGTCGCCCACGAAGTCCATGAACGGCACCGAGTACCCGCACGAGTCCGAGACACGGTCCACGTCGACCACGACGATGCCGCGCTGGCCGGTCTCGCGCTCCTTGGCGAACAGGGGGCGCAGCTCGTCGAACTCGGGCGTCCGGGCGAGCACGTAACGGCCACGACCGTGGAAGCGCACGATGTTGGGCGGTCCCTCGAACGCGCAGAACATGACGACGATGCGCCCGTTCTCCTGGAGGTGGGCTGCGGCCTCGGCTCCCGAGCCCGTGTAGTCCAGGTACGCGACCCGGTGCGGGTCGAGCACCACGAACGTTCCGCCCATGCCCTTGGGGGAGACGTTGACGTGCCCGTCGCCCGCGAGAGGGGCCGTGCCCACGAAGAACACGGGCTGGGACAGCACGAAGCGGGAGAGCCGGGGAGTGATCTCGTCGTGGACGGTCGCCATGACGGCAGTCTGGCACCGAGGCGGGCGACGCTCAGGTGACGTCCACGCCTCGAGGCGAGCGGCGCCGTCGGGCCTTGCGCCGTGGCTACCAGCGCTGCTGGGCCTCCTCAGCCCACCCGACCAGGCCGTCGAGGTCCACCCACGTGCCCTCGTCGGTGCGAGCGCGGCCCGACCACGTTCCGAAGCACTGGTGCGTCTCCGTGCCGACCACGAGCATCTCGGTGCGCGCGACCTTCTCGTGGAAGGGCGTGAACACGGCCTCGACCTCGTCTCCCGAGATGCGCCACGGGGCGAGCCAGTCGTCGCGGTCGTACTGCCAGTCGAGCGTCTGGCCGATCTTGTGGAGGCGGCCGTCGACGAGCAGGGCGTTCTCGGTCGAGCCCGTGCCGTCCGTCCACTTGTCGCCGAGCTGGATGCCGCGGCCGTGCGCGCTGCCCGCGGCCCAGTTCCACGTCATCGAGTACGGCCAGCGGCCGCGCCCGTGGTCGAGGACCGCGAAAGAGTCCTCGGCGCTGACCTCGTGCCGGGTGCCGTGGACCGTGAGCGAGCCGGAGACGGGCCGGGCCACGTCCTTGACCGTGTACTGGAAGAGCCGGTCGCTCCACGGGACCACGACGCCCAGCGACTCGTGCCCCGGCGGGAGCGGGATCGTCAGGTCGAGGCTCACGTCGTGGGACGCGGCGCGGATCCGCGTACCGGCCGGGTCCTGGTCGATGAGGATCGCGAGCTTCTTCGCGCGGGCCTCGGCGCGGCCGGCACCGCTGGTCTCCGGCATCACGACACCGCGGGCCAGGGGCACGACGACGTCGGTCGCGGTCTCCTCGCCCGTCGCCCGGTCGAGGACGTACAGGCCGTGGACCCCCGCGTAGTCGATCGAGGACGCCACGACGCCGATCACGTGCGAGGGCGTCACGACTCCCCAGTACTCCCACCGCTTGGTCCGACCCCACCCGCTCAGGTTGGCGCGGTGCAGCGGGGTGCGCGTCCACCCGACCGCGTCCGGGTTCAGGCGCCCGTCCGGCAGGCACAGGTCGACCGGGGCAGTGATCTCGCGCTCGTGCGTCGTCATGTCAGGAGGCTACTGGTCGGTAGAGGGTCGGTGTGCCGCGGGTTCCTGCGGACGACACTGCGACGTTCGGTGTTCGCAACACGGACGAAACGAGGGAGTCCGAGCATAGGAGGGCAAGGCCCCGGCGACGGGGCCGCGACGACTGGAGGACGACCCGTGACCACACAACGCCCCTACTTCCTCGCCCCGACCAGCCCGCACCGGAGCAACCGCGCGACGCGCTCGGCCGGAGCCAACGGACGCCTGCCCCGTGTCGTCGAGGCGGCCGAGGCCGGCGGCAAGCCCGTCCGGCGCGCCAACCCCGGCGACGAGCGGACGATCGACCCCGCGGACCGCAAGCGGCGTGCACGCGCCGCGCTGGGCGACCTGACGCGCGGCCTCGGGATCTGAACCTCGTCCGGCCGCTGACGGCGGGTGTCAACGGAGACACCGCTGAATCCCGGCGCCCGTACGCCGGGACCTCGCCGTCGCCGACCGGTGATCCGACCTAGGCCGGCTTGCGGGCCTCGATGAGGAACCGCGTCGTCGTCGCGACGAACGGCCCCTCGGCCTGGATCTGCTCGTGCAGGGCCTCGAGCCGGGGGCGGTACGCCTCGACCGTGAACCCCGGGACCATCCAGATCACCTTGCGCAGGAAGTAGACGACCGCGCCGACGTCGAAGAACTCGGTCCGCAGCTCCTCGAAGCGCAGGTCCACGACCTCCAGACCTGCTGCTCGGGCTGCTGCCCGGTCGTCGTCGGGGTGGCGACCGTTGCGGACCTCGTCGGGCTGCGGGCCCAGGAAGAACTCCACGAGCTCGAACACGCTGTACGGGCCGACGTGCTGCGCGAAGTACGTCCCGCCCGGCGCGAGCACCCGGGCGATCTCTTCCCACCACGGCCGGACCGGGTGCCGGCTCACGACGAGGTCGAACGCCTCGTCCGCGAACGGGAGGGGCGGCTCGTCCGGGTCCGCGACGACCGCGACCCCCAAGGGGTGCAGGAGGCGGGTCGCCTTCGCGACGTTCGGAGGCCAGCCCTCGGTCGCGACGGTCAGGCGGGGCAGGTGCGGGACGCTCGCGAGGACCTCGCCGCCGCCCGTCTGCAGGTCGAGCGCCGCGCTCGCAGCGCGCATGCGTTCGCCCATCGAGCGGGCGTAGCCCCATGAGGGGCGCTGCTCGGTCGCGCGCCCGTCGAGCCACGAGAAGTCCCAGCCGTCGACCGGGACGGATGCCGCCTCGGAGACGAGGTCGTCGAAGGTGCGGGTCATGTGGCGAGTCTGACAGGAGGGGTGGCGGGGCCGTCAGTCCTTTCCGGCGTGGTCGGCGACGAGGGCGACGATCACCACGACGGATCCCCAGAACGCGAGGCCGGCACCGAGGGCGATCCCCATGCCGTGGGCGCCGTTGCTCGCGCGCCCGCGCTGCTCACCCGAGCGGACCGACCACGCGGCGCGAGCGGCGAACGAGACGCCGAGCACCACGAGGACCAGACCGACCAGAACCCATACCATCGCACCACTCTGCACACAGGTCTGAGGCGCCCGCAATCGGAAGAAGAATCCGGTATGTCGTGGTTTACAACAGGCTGAGGCTGCCCCGCGCTCGACCCTAGTCGGAGGTCGGAAACCGTGGACGCGGTGCTCACGGGGCGGGATTCCGGTGGGCCGGCTCGGCGACCCGCGCAGGGGACGGGGAGGGCTCGGCGGGGCTGATCCGCGGCCCGAGACGGCCGCTCGCCGAGCCCTCGAAAGAGGCTGCGCGAGGCGCGAGGACTGGTTGAAATCGGAAGGACTTTCTCCCTTCGCCCGTCAGGCGAGAGCGATTCGTCAACGCCCGGGAGGAGGGGGTAATGTCTTCCTCGGTGGCGCGAAGTACCCCCTGCATCGCGCCACCACCTAACGTTC
>NZ_JBHXBO010000131.1:0-11952 GCF_042726775.1 Oerskovia sp. NPDC060287 | reverse complement strand
CCTCGAGGTCACGCCCGCTCTGACACGCGGCTGCCGGGACGGCTCAGGCCTCGGCGTCCTCGAACGTCAGGCTGAGGCTGTTCATGCAGAACCGGTCGCCCGTCGGGGTCTGGGGCGCGTCGTCGAACACGTGCCCCAGGTGCGAACCGCAGTTCGCGCACCTCACCTCGGTGCGGACCATGCCGTGGCTCCGGTCCTGGATGAGCTCGACCGCGTCCGACTCCTTGGGCGCGTAGAAACTCGGCCACCCGCAGTGCGAGTCGAACTTGGTGTCCGAACGGAACAGCTCGTGGCCGCAGGCCCGGCACCGGTAGATGCCCTCGCGCTTCTCGTCCAGGAGCTCACCCGTCCAGGGGCGTTCGGTGCCGGCCTGTCGCAGCACCGCGTACTCGTCGGGGGCCAGCTCCTCGCGCCACTGGGCCTCGGGCTTGGCGACCGGGTACACCTTCTGCGAGAACAGGCTGCTGGTCGTGTCGTGGGTCTCGTTGGTCATGCTCCACCTCCGACAGCGACAACCGTCGCCGGACTGCAGGTGTTCCCGGTGGCGCGACGAGCCCGGTCCCCGGACGCAGAAGGCCCCGGCGGCGATCCGAAGATCACCGCCGGGGCCCTGCTGGGTCGTTCACCTGCGTCCGGCGGGAGGCTCCCGTCGGGCCGGCTGACGAAGGATCAGTACGACGACGACGAGTACACCGTCGCCGAGCCGCCACCGCGCTGCGCGCGACCGCGGCCGCCACGACGACGAGCCTGCGCACCAGCGCCGCCCTCGCCGCCCTGCGCCGACTGGCCGCGCCCACCCTGGGCGCGCTGCGCCGTCGGGCCTGCGGACTTGGCCGGGGCCGCCGTGCGCGTCGCACGCGTCCCACCGTTGCGCGACGGCGTGCCACGACGGGCCTGCGTCTGCGGCGGCGTGATGTCCGCGGGGCGCACGTACTCGGCGACCTCGCCGACGAGCGACGTGATCGCCGCGTCACCCGGGGCGACCGACTGCGGCTGCGCCGTGATCTTCGCCTTGCGGGTCAGGTCCTTCACGTCGCTGCGCTGCTCGGGGAGCATGACGGTCACGACGACGCCCTCGGAACCGGCGCGGGCCGTACGGCCCGAGCGGTGGAGGTACGCCTTGTGCTCGGCCGGCGGGTCGACGTGGACGACCAGCTCGATCTCGTCGACGTGGATGCCGCGCGCCGCGATGTCCGTCGCGACGAGCACGCGGACCGAACCGTTCGAGAACGCCTCGAGGTTGCGCTCGCGCGCCCCCTGACCGAGGTTGCCGTGCAGGTCGACCGACGGGATGCCCTGCGCCGTGAGCTGCTTCGCGAGCTTCTTGGCCTGGTGCTTGGTGCGCGTGAACAGGACACGACGGCCCGTGCCCGACGCGAGCTGCTGCACGACGTCCTTCTTCGCGTCCGCGTCACGGACCGCGAAGATGTGGTGCGTCATGTTGGAGACGGGCGACTCGGCCGAGTCCACCGAGTGGCTCACCGGGTTGCTCAGGTAGCGCTTGACGAGCTGGTCCACGCCGTTGTCGAGCGTCGCCGAGAACAGCAGGCGCTGGCCGCGCGTCGGGGTCTTGTCCATGATGCGCTTGACGCCGGGCAGGAAGCCCAGGTCGGCCATGTGGTCGGCCTCGTCGAGGACCGTGATCTCGATGCCGTCGAGCGACAGGACGCGCTGGTTGAGCAGGTCCTCGAGGCGGCCCGGGCAGGCGATGACGATGTCGACGCCCGCGTTGAGGGCGCTGACCTGGCGGCTCTGCGCGACGCCACCGAAGATGGTCGTCGTGTTCAGGCCCAGGGCCTTCGCGAGCGGCTCCATCGTGGCGTTGATCTGGTTCGCGAGCTCACGCGTGGGGCACAGGACCAGTGCGCGGGGGCGACGGGCGGCGCGACGCGTGTCCGACTGGGACAGGCGCGTGACGACCGGCAGCGAGAACGCGAGGGTCTTGCCCGAGCCCGTGCGGCCACGGCCCAGGACGTCGCGGCCCTTGAGCGTGTCCGGGAGCGAGGCGACCTGGATGGGGAAGGGCGACTCGATGCCCTGGCTGCTGAGCTCGCGGACCACCGTGGTGGGGATCGCGAAGTCGGCGAACGTCAGGCCCTCGGGCACGACGGTCGGGACCGACGAGCGGACGGGGGCGGGACGCTGCTCGCGCTGCTCACGAGGAGCGCGCTGCTCACGGTTGGCGCCCGCGGGGCGGCCCTGGCCGGCGCCGCGGCCGTCGCGCGAGTCGCGCTCACGGACGGGGCGACCGTCGCGGGTCACCTTGGCGGGACGCGAGTCGCGGCCGTCACGCTCGTCGCGGGCCGGGCGGGCCCGGTCGTCGCGAGCCGGGCGGTTGGTGTCGCGGGACTGCTGTCCCTGCGACTGGTTGGTGCGGGGGGCTGCGGCGTTCGGGCGCACGGCAGCACGAATGGGGTTGTTCAAGGGTTTGCCTCTCGGGCGTAGGGTCGGGGTTCGCCGCAAGAAATCCAGGGAACTCCACGACGCTGGGCGCGCAGAGATGCGCAGCCACGGTCCCCACTCTCTCATGACTGGGGCGTGCGTGCGTCGATGGTGATCGACGTCTCCACATCCCTCACCGGACTCTCACCTCCCCCGTGGCCCGCCCGAACCCCTCACCCACCGCACATGTGACCGTGGTGGAATGTCGCCCGTGGACTTCATGAGCTCAGTGGGCGACGTCATCGGTCAGATCTGGTCGGCCGCCACCACGCCGGTGCCCGCACCGGCCTCCGCGATCGTGCTGTCGATGTCGCTCGCGGCCCTGATCGTCGTGGTCTTCACGCCCGTGTGGC
Organism: Oerskovia sp. NPDC060287; assembly: GCF_042726775.1. Taxonomy (NCBI): domain Bacteria; kingdom Bacillati; phylum Actinomycetota; class Actinomycetes; order Micrococcales; family Cellulomonadaceae; genus Oerskovia; species Oerskovia sp. NPDC060287. Next base: position 9,157 of record NZ_JBHXBO010000131.1, on the reverse strand, counting down.
GCGTCGCGCGGCACGTCGTGACGATCGCGCACGAGGGAGCCCACGCCCTGGCGGCACTCCTCACGGGTCGGCGGCTGAGCGGCATCCGCCTGCACTCCGACACGTCGGGCCTCACGGTCTCGTACGGCAAGCCGCGCGGGTTCGGCATGGTCCTCACGGCCTTCATGGGGTACGTCGGCCCGGGCCTCGTGGGCCTCGGGGCGGCCGCGCTGCTCAGGGCGGGCTACGCCGTCGGGCTGCTGTGGCTCCTCGTGCTGCTGCTGACCCTCATGCTGCTGCAGATCCGCAACTGGTTCGGGCTGTGGTCCGTGCTCGTGAGCGGCGTCGCGCTCGTGCTCGTGTCCTGGGCCGCGACCCCGCCCGTGCAGAGCGCGGTCGCGTACGCCGTCACGTGGTTCCTGCTGCTGGGGGCCGTCCGCCCCGTCCTCGAGCTGCAGGTCTCGCGCAGCCGCGGCAAGGCCCGCCAGTCCGACGCCGACATGCTCGCACGCCTCACCGGCATCCCGGGGATCGTGTGGGTCGGGGTCTTCCTGCTCGTGACGGTCGGCGCCGCCGCGCTGGGCGGCTACTGGATCGTGTCGCCCGTCGGGGCGTGAGCGGTCGGGCACGCGCGGCCCCGGGCCGTCATCAGCACGAGATGTACGGGACCGAACCGGGGCCGCAACGAGGTGGGTCCGCTTCCGGGGCGACGTCCCGGTAGCCCCGCTCGAGCATGGTCGCGCGGTAGGCGAGAGTGCCGTCGGCATCGATGGTCCGCACCTCGAGCAGCGTGCCGTCGCTCGGGTCGATGAGCAGCACCTCGCGCTGACCGATCTCCTGCATGAAGTCCGCTTCGATGCCCGTCACCGGACGACCGGCCGAGTCCGTCATCGCCCCGAGCAGCTCGGTGCCCGGGGCGGCGGCGAGGACCTGCCAGAGCGCTCGGCGGAGGTCAGGAGAGGCCGGGCTCTCGCGCAGGAGACCCACCACCTGCGTCCACAGGTCCCACTCGTCTCCGTGACCCGAGGGCGAGAGCCCCTCGGAGAGGCGCCGCTCGAGCGCCCGGGGCTCGGTGGGCAGCTCGGCCAGCTCGTCCCACGTGATCGACTCACCGTTCCCGAACGTGGACATCTCGCCCTCGTCGTCGAGGTCCATGACCCGCGTGAGGCTCGGGTCGAAACCGTCCTTGCCGTCGTAGAAGGCCATGAAGGAGACGCCCCCCTCGTCACGGAGCACCATGTCGTCCCTCGACAACCAGATCTCGCGTTCGTAGGGGAACGAGTACGGGTCCTCCACCTGAGAGCGCATGTACAGGTACTGCCCGCTGAGGGGTGGCTGCTTGGCGGCGTTCTCCGCCGCCTCCAGCAGCACCTGCTCCGCAGAGGCCGGTGTCGTGGCGACCAGGGCCACCGCGACGGACGTGAGCAGGGCCGCGACGACCGTCGCCCATCGGCGCAGCATCGACGCGGGCCGACGTCGCTGGTCCTGGTGCGGGGTCGTCACGATCCGGTGCAGGGCCGCTTCCGACCGAGCCGACTCCTCCGGGGTCAGGGGGACGACGTGGACCGGGTTCGCGGCCGCGAGCTTCTGCAGGACCGGGTCGTCCATGGGGTCTTTCATGGCGTGCTCCCTTCGGTGAGCGTGGGCATCGAGCGACCGTCCTGGCGAGGCCGCAGATCGGGGTCCGACCTCGCGTCCGGGGCGGGCCGCACCTCGGTGGCGGACCGCGAGCTCGAGGCGGGCTCGTGCTCGACGGCGTCGAGCGACCGTCGCAGGCGTCGGCGTGCTCGGGTGAGGCGCATCGAGAACGCGGCGCGCGAGCAGCCCAGCACCCGAGCGGCCTCGGCCGAAGTGAGCCCGTCCCAGGAGACGAGCGAGAGGACGTCTCGGTCCGTGTCGTCGAGGAGCGCCCAGGCACGGCGGAGGTCGATCGACATGTCCGCGAGCGCCCCGTCGTCGGCCACCGGCGCACGCTCGCCGCTCACCCGGAGCTCGAGGCGCCGTCGCCGGTCCGTGGCACGGTGCCCGTTCGCCAGGATGTTGCGGGCCACCCCGAACAGCCACCGCCGCATCTCGTCGGCCGGGACGCGACCCCAGCTGCGCCACGCCACGGCATAGACCTCCGACGCGAGGTCCTCCGCGTCGTCGTCGACCCGCCGGCGGAGGTAGGCCAGGACGTGCGGGTACGTCTCTCGGTACATGCCGGCGAAGGCCGCTTCGACGGCGCTGTCGCGGCTCACGTCAGGACCGTACGGCATCGGCGGGCTCGATCCTTCCGGCGGCGATCGCTGGTGGTAGTCCGCCGAGGAGCCCGAAGACGAGCGCACCGGCGAGGGGGACGAGCAGGAGGCGCTCGTCGAACATCGGCTGCCACCGGGCGGCCGCGGTCACCACCATGATCGCCACGAAACCGACGGCGAGGCCGACGACCGCGCCGAGGACGGCGAGCGCGGTGCACTCGCCCACGACGAGCGTGACGAGCTCGCTCCGTCGCGCGCCGAACGCCCGTCGCACGCCGAGCTCGGCCGTGCGAGAGCTCACGCTCAGGAGATTGACGAAGACGACACCGACCAACCCTGCGAGCGCGGCCACGACGGCGAGCACCTGCAGGGAGGCCGAGACGCTGTCCTGGAGCTCTCCGCGGAACGCGTTCGGCTCGAGCACCGGGTGGATGGTCATCCGGGTGGTCTGGAACGGGTCGGCCAGGTCGTGAAGGCGGTCTGCGACGTTCCGCGCCGCGCCCGGGACCGTCTCGACGAACAGCTCGCTCGAGAGCGACGCCGCCAGGTCGCCGGTCGCTCCCGGGCCGACGAAGGCCGATCCGGTCGCCGTGCCGGACCTCGACGCGGTGACCAACCCGACGACCCGGAGCGGGGCGCCCTGGACCGTGATCTCGGGGCTCACGTCCAGCTGTGCGACGCCGAGCCGTCGGGCGAGGTCCGTGCCCAGCAGCACCTCGTCCTCGGCAAGGACGCGGTCCTCCCCGGGAGCCCATGTCACGGCGGTGTCGGTGATCGCCCCCGGGGCCTCGTCGACCTCCACGAGATCGACCGTCAGGGCCGCGAGCGCTCCGTTCGCGACGGGGACCCCCGTGCGATACCGCCAGTGCTCGACCCCGGTCACGCCGGGGAACTCGGCGACGGTGCCGACCCGGACGGGCCATCGGGCGTCGGAGGTCCCGTCCGCGGCCAGCGCCGCGGTGACCTGCGTCGCCCGTTGCGCGTCGAAGAGCTCGGTCACCTGTCCTGACGCGCTCTGCGCGAGCCCCAGCGCCGTGACGGCCAGGGCGACCGCGACCGCGGACGCGAGGGTGCCGCTCGCGGTCCGCCCGGCGTTGGACGTGATGCCCTGCGCCACGAACCGCAGGGTGCGCGCGAGGCGCGCGGTGAGCCGGGTCCGCGGCCTGCGATCACGCGTCGGCAGGTCTCCCCGGTCCTGGTCCGGCCCGTGGGCCGGAGTCGTGGCGTGGGCGCTGTCGGCCACGACGAGGCCGTCACGCAGGGTGACGACACGGTCGAGCCGCGCAGCGACGTCGGGCTCGTGCGTGACCACGACGAGAGCCGCCCCACGCTCCGCGGCGCGACGCTTGAGCTCCTCGATGATCTCCAGCGACTGGGCGGAGTCGAGGTTCCCGGTCGGCTCGTCGGCCAGCCACAGGCGGGCCGGGCGGGCGAGGGTCCGTGCGATCGCGACCCGCTGCATCTCCCCGCCCGACAACGTCCGGGCCAGCGCCTGCTCCTTGTGCTCGAGCCCCACCGCGCGCAGCGAGCCGGTGACGACCTGGTCGGCGTCGTCGAGCGAGGCGTTCGAGTAGCGCAGCCCGAGCAGGACGTTCTCGCGCACGCTCAGCGCGGGGATCAGGTGCGACCGCTGGAAGACGAACCCCAGCTCCGAGGACCGCCACTCCGCCCGCACCCGGTCCTGCGCGGCCTCGACGGGGTGCCCGTCGATGAGCACCTCCCCCTCGTCGGGGGCGTCGAGCAGGCCCAGCACGTTCAGCAACGTGCTCTTCCCGCTGCCGGAGCGTCCGACGACGGCAATGCGTTCCCCGGGGCCGATGACGAGGTCGACGCCGGCCAGCGCCGTCGTCCCGTTCCCGTACCTGCGGGTGATCCCCCGCAGCTCGATCAGCGGGCGACCCACGTCCTCGGTCGGACCGGGCATCTCCTTCTCGAGCACGACGTCAACCAACCCGCACCTCCGTCCCCTCACCCAGCACGACACCGGCATCGCCGTCGCCGACGGCCGCGACGATCGCCGCGACCCCGCCCACGGTCACCTCGACCTCGACCGCCACCTCGCGAAACTCCGTCCCCTCGCGCACGTACACGTACGTCCGCCCGGCGCGGGTCACGACCGCCGACACGGGCGCGAGCAGCCTCTCCCCGTCCTCCGCTGCCGGGTTGTCGATCGTCAGGACGTAGGAGGAGCCCGCACGGACGACGCCGTCGGTGAGCAGGCTGACGGTGACCTCGCCCGTCTCCGTCGGCTCGAGCGCCGTCACGCGTGCCGTGGCGTCTGCGCCCGAATCGTCCGTGAACCGAGCGGCGGCGTCCACCGCGAGCGCTCCGACCGATCCCTGGGGCAGCGTCGACGTGAGCACGACCTGCCCCGTCCCGAGGGTCAGGAGTCCCGTGTCGGCGGCGATGCCGGTACCCACCGTCGTGATCCCCTCGACCACGGCCGGCAGCCGAGGCACCGTCAGCACCTCGGACTGCAGGACCCCGGGGCCCTTCGCGGTGGCCGCAGCCCCCGGACCGGCCGCCGGGACCGTCGTCCCGTCCGACGGCGCCGCGGCGCCCGGGGCCGCCGTCTCCGGAGCACTCGCTCCGGGCGAGGGCGCAGCCGCAGCGTCGAGAGTCCCGAAGGCGACCTCGGGCGCCGCGTAGCCGGCCGACCGGTACATGGACCGCACGGCCGCCTGGGTCCGCGGGCCGTACTTCCCGTCGGGCCGGCCCAGTGCATACCCTGCGGCCAGCAACCCCTTCTGCAGGGCCAGGACGTCGTCGCCCTCGTCCCCGGGACGGATGTCGCGGTAGAGCGCGAAGGCCCCTTCGAGGACGAAGACCGGTCTCCCGTTCACGCGGAACGGGACCGACCCCGGCGACAGCGTGTCGCCGGCAGACCGGTCGACGGACGTCACCACACCTGTCAGCGCGGCCGGAGGTGTGATGACGACGCTCTGCTGGTTCTGAGCCTCGACGGTCATCGACACCGGACCGTTCAGGTACCCACGGTCCAGCGCGACGACCACGGGCTCGGGTGCCGGCGGCTCGGCGCGGGCCGCCGCCTGCTGAGGCGACTCCATCCCGACCGCGAGCAGCCACGCACCGACCCCGACGGCGACGATCGCCACGACGGCGAGCACGAGGCGCTTCATGCTTCTCTCACCGGTCTGCCCGAGGGCACCGTCCGTCCCATCGCCCGATCAGCCCAGCTCGTTGATGACGGCGTCGATGCGCTTCTGGTACTCGAGGTAGTGGTTCCGGGTCGCCTCGAACCCCTCGACGTCCCGTCCGATCGCGGCGAGCTCGCCCTCGACCCGGGCGTGGAACACCGCCTCGTCGTACCCCCCTGCCCGGCAGCGCGCATCGATCACGGCCACCTCGCGCTCACGGTCCGACAACGGGACCGCCGTGTCCGCGAGCATCCCGTCGGCGTCGCCGATCGGACCGGTCACCGACTCCGACGGCATGTCCACCGGGCGCTCCGGCAGGTCGACGACCCCTGCCGGCTCCATGCACGTCCGCCACGCCTGGATCGCTTCCTGGACCCGCGCGTTCCCGTCGACCGCCTCCCAGCCCGCTGCCTCGACCGTGCTCAGGTAGCGGGACGGGACGGCCCCCAGCCGTTCGTCGGTCCTCTGCCCGCACGCGATCATCGCGTCCTGCATCGCGGAGGTGATCTCCACGCCGTCCGGTACCCCGCTGTTGGGCGCAGACTCGGACCGCAGGTGCGGGTACCCCCACTGCTGCGCGACCTGCTCGTCGAAGCGCGCCTGGCCCGTGCGCGCGTCGACCAGCGTGGGCTCGCCCCCGGGTTCCGACGGACGGTACTCGACGACGCCCTGCAGGCACTCCTGGGCGAGGAGGTCGCGGGCGTACCCGTCCCGCGGGTCGTTGAACTGGGGGACCAGCTCGTACACGGGGGTGAGCGTCGCCGTCGACTCGTCGTAGCCGTAGTCCGAGTGTCCCCTTCCGGGCTCCGGCCCGTCGGCCGCACCGGCAGCGGAACAGCCCGCAAGGGCAGCGGTCACGAGGAGCCCGGCGATCAGTGCACGAGGTCGCACGAGGCGAGCAGTGGTTCTCATACCCTGCACATGGCTCGCGGGGCGCGAGGTGCAACACCTGGGATCGGATCTTCCTGCGCGACCCGGGCCCGTGGGTCGATCAGGCTCGACGGCGGGGGCGCCGTCGGACGTCGTGACGAGAGAGCGCACACGACGACGGGCCGCCCGCTGTGTGCGGACGGCCCGTCGAGGTGATCGGGTGCGTAGCCCTGCCGGGCCGGGAACCTTCCGAGGAGGAGGGGGTCGGCTCCCGGGACGGGCGGGCCGCGCAGCCGGTCGAGCGCTGGTGCGGGCGGTCATGCCCCGCAGGTGGTGCCGGGCCGGTCAGGCCTGCGGCGTGAGGACGAACCCGGGTCCCTCGGTCGCACGAGGATCGGTGTCCAGGGTGAGGTTCGCGAGCGCGATCGAGGTGGTCGGCTCGACGAAGACGCGTGCGTCTCCGCTCTCGACGACCGTGTCGTCGGGCAGCGGGCTCGGGACGAGGGCCAGCTCGAAGTCGCCGGACTGCGGCGCCGACTCGGCGATCCGGAGGCCGCCACCGTCGGGCACTCCGGCCCGCGTGGTGAGGTCCTGGACTGCATCGCGGGCGTTGTCGGTCAGGGTGAGCATGAGAGCTCCTCTCGGTTGCCTGGGGACGCACGGGACGCCTTGCGACGATCCCCGGCGTGCGCCTTTCGGTTGCCTCCAACCAAACAAGGATCGGCCGCGATCGCAAGGTCGCGGGCCGATCCACGGCGTGTCTCTCACCCAGTGGGATCGGGCGCGACAGGTGGGCCGGGCTCGCGTTAGGGTCCGCGCACGCGGGGGCGTGGGGGTCGCCACCGGTGAGCACGGAGGTCGGTGGGAGCATGGCTGCGTGACCGCTCTCCCGACGCCCCGCGGCCCGACGGCGCCGCTCACCACGCCTGGGCACGTGACCGCGTGCGGGGGCTCGGCGCGTAGACTCTCCGCGGGCCTTGGCGCCGCCTCCTGCGAGGTGACGCACGGTGCCCGGGCCTCTAGCTCAATGGCAGAGCTGCGGACTTTTAATCCGTAGGTTGTGGGTTCGAGTCCCACGGGGCCCACCTGGATCGCTGAAACCCCTGCACCTAGCCGAGAGCGTCACCGCCGGGCCTCTCTCCAAGAATGTCCCTGCGGTTGGACGTGCGTGCCCACGAAGGGGCAGCGGGGGGCGTGCTTACCGCTCACCTGGACTCAGGACCACTATGTGGTCGCCGCGACGCTGCCGCGCCACAACCCGGGGCTAGTCCCATTTCCCATAGTTCAAGGTCTGATCCGAAGGAGTTTCTGGGCCACATATTGCGACAGACAGCTCTTGCCAGTTCTTGCGTCCGCCAAAACCCTGGGTGTCCGGATAGATGTACAGGACGCCACCCGCGCTCGACACCAGGAGAGCGTCCCCCGGCCCGGGCTCCCATTCAACGTCGCCCGAGTACGGCGATGCATCGTCAAGATCGCACTCACCCTCACCCGCCCCGAACGGAACGGCTTCAAAGGTTCCCGTGCCATCCGGGCGCAGCTCGATCCAGGACTTTCCCTCCATGATCTCGGTCCACGTCGCAGGAAACGGGCCCGCTTCCCCTTGAGCGCACCCGGTACACGCCAGGACGAGGGCGGCCGCGAAGCCAGCCATCATTCGACCTCTCAATGGACTCAACACCCCCATCGGCACACGACCTCCTGTGGTCCCCCTCCCGGCCGTCGCGAGGCGGGAATGAGCGTGGACACCAGCCGCCTCCGTTGGCGCGAGGTCCTCCCGCTCGCCCCAGAGGCTACTTCCCACGTCAAGGATCCACGGCTCACCACGACAGGTGACGGCAGGTCAGGCCTTATCGACGGACGCGGGGTGCCGCTGGAGCACCGGACAGGCACCATGAGGCTGGCAGATCAGCGCGGGACGCAGGACGAACCCGAAGGCCGATCCCGGCCCCTCGTGAGCAGGTGTCCGCGTCGGAACACTTCCGCAGGCCGTGGGTTCGAGTCCCACGGGGCCCACCGTCTCGCGCTACCGCACCGGCCTCTTCCCCTCGAAGAACCGGTCAAGGTCGGCCCGTCGCAGCACCCCGTCTGTCCCTCCTGCTGTGAGCTCGACGACGAGCCGGCGCGACATCTCGCGCAACGGCTCGTTCGTCACGCTGGAGTGGTGGCACATGAGGTCGAACGCCTCGTCGGCGGGGAGCCCGTAGATCGCCATGACCGCCCCCTTGGCCTGCTCGATCGTCGAACGGCTCGCGGACGACGCCCGGATCGCCGCCGTCGCCTCCCGCTGGGCGAGCTCGCGCTGCGTCGTCGTGAGGTCGAGGAAGTAGCCCGAGACGTGCGTCGTCTCGCCCGTCCGGCGGTCGACCCGCCCGCGCCCCACCACGCCGAGCGTCCGCGTGCGTCCCTGCGCGTCGACGATCCGGTGGACCGAGCTGAAGGGTTCGCCCGTCGTCGCGGCGACGAGCAGCACCTCCTCGACGCGCGCTCGATCCTCGGGGTGCTTGTGCGCGAGCATCAGGGCCGTGGTGGGCAGGACGTCGCCGGGACGGAAGCCGTGCATGGCGTAGAGCTCGTCCGACCACCACCAGGACTGGTCCGACACGTCGAGGACGAACTGGCCGACGGGCTGCGGTGCGCCGCGCAGCAGCGCCTCGGCGAGCGTGGGGTCGAATCGTCGAGCCGGGTTGTACGAAGTGGTCAAGTAGGCCCCCAAGGCATGGGAAAGGAGCGGGCCTACTTCCAGACTCCTCGGTGATCCTAGCCCCGTTCCGACCTCTCACCTGCGAGGACGGCCGTCCTGGGCAATCTAGGGTCCGTGGACGCTGCGCACGGGCACCGGTGCCCGCGAACGACGAAGCCCCCGTCGGCCGGGGCCGAACGGGGGCTTCGTGGAACGTTAGGTGGTGG
>NZ_JBHXBO010000130.1:0-12001 GCF_042726775.1 Oerskovia sp. NPDC060287 | reverse complement strand
CGACGTTCACCGTGCTGCCCGAGGTGGATCAGGGGCGCACAAGGTCACGCGTGGAAGGGAGTGTCAGGCTCAGAGAGCGTTGACGGCCTTCGCGAGTGCCGACTTGCGGTTAGCAGCCTGGTTCTCGTGAATGACACCCTTGGAGACTGCCTTGTCGAGCTTCTTCGACGCGACGACGAGGGCGCTGGTTGCGGCCTCCTTGTCACCGGCGGCGACGGCCTCGCGAACGCGGCGAACGTTCGTCCGGAGCTCCGACTTGACAGCCTTGTTGCGCAGACGAGCCTTCTCGTTCGTCTTGATGCGCTTGATCTGAGACTTGATGTTAGCCACGTGTGGACTTTCTGGTGTGTTCGCCGAAGCGATCGAATAGGTCGTAGAGGGCGATTCCAGCTCCGGGACTGGGGGTGGGGAACCCTTGGAGAGGAGCTGGAACTGTGCCCGCCGACCTGGGCGGACACGCGACCACCAAGACTACCAGCCGACCGCAGGATCGGCCAGAACGCTGGAACGGCGCCCTCCTCGCCCCTCGCGCACGGTCCGCACGCGCCCTGTGCCGGGTCCTGCGGACCCTGTGGCGGGGTCTCGTGCCGGAGCGCCCGGCAGGGGCGCAGCCCAGGTGCGAGGCCTCAGACCTTGCCCATCTCGCGGATGATCGTGTCGAACGTCGAGCGGCCCATGACAGCCCCCTCGCGACGCACGGCGCCGGGGTCCACGCGGATCACGCGGTCGAGGCGGACCTCGGAGTCGCGCCCCTGGGCGTCCCAGGGACCGGAGCCGATGTCGAGCCAGTACCGGCCCCAGCGGGCCTCGTCCGCGGCGTCGCGCGAGTGGTCCTTGCTCGTGAGCATGATCGCGAGCAGCCAGCCGCCGTCGCGACCCACGAGCAGCACGGGACGGTCCTTGCCCTGGGTGAAGTCCTCCTCGTAGGGGACCCAGGTCCACACGATCTCGCCGGGGTCCGGGTCGCCGTCGAGCTGGGGTGCGTACTCGGCGCGCACCGCGCCCGTGTAGTCGCCGGGGTAGGTGCCGGCACCGGGCTGCGGCCCGCGAGCCTGTCCCTGGGGTGCGGGCTTCCGGCCCGCCGGCCGCGTGCTCGCGGAGCCCTTCGGGGTGCCCGGCTTGGTGCGCGGTCCCGGCTTGGGGCCCGCGGTGCCCGACGACGGCGCACCGGACCCGGGGCGGGGAGCGATGCCGCGCGGGGTGCCCGACGTCGTCGGGCCGGAGGACGAGCCACCCGCGCCCGAGCCACCCGATCGCGACGACCCGCCGAGCGCGCCGAGGATCGCGCGGGCCGCGTCCGTGAGCAGGGAGATCCACTTGTTCTGAGCCACGCCCGCAATCTACCCGTATCCGGCACGGCGGTCCGAGCGGTCCCGCACCGGCCGTCGGACCGGCCGTCGGGCCCCCGCGTCGACCGCCCGTCACACCCGGACGCGACCGGTAACACGGGGGACACGCCGCGGGAACACCGGGTGACTACGGTCCCCGTCATGGCAGACCTCTTCGACGACTATCCCCGCTCACGGGCCTGGGACGAGATGCTCGACGAGGACGGCGGGCTGCGTCCCCGGTTCGAGCGTGTGCACACGACCATGACCCGCCTCACCGCGGCCGAGGTCTCCTCGCGGGCAGAAGCGCTGGCCCGCTCGTACCTCGCGCAGGGCGTGACGTTCGACGTCGCGGGCGAGGAGCGTCCCTTCCCGCTCGACGTGGTCCCGCGGGTCATCGAGGCCGACGAGTGGGACCGGATCTCCGCGGGCGTGGCCCAACGGGTCCGCGCGCTCGAGGCGTTCCTCGCGGACGTCTACGGCCCGCAGCACTGCGTCGAGGACGGGGTGGTCCCGCAACGGCTCATCCTGTCCTCGGCCGACTTCCACCGGGCCGCGTACGGGATCGAGCCGCCCAACGGCGTGCGGGCGCACGTCTCGGGGATCGACCTGATCCGGGACGAGGCGGGCGACTTCCGGGTGCTCGAGGACAACGTGCGCGTCCCGAGCGGCGTCAGCTACGTGATCTCCAACCGGCAGGCCATGGTGCAGACGTTCCCCGAGCTGTTCTCGAGCCTGCGCATCCGGCGCGTGATCGACTATCCGCGCCGGCTCCTGGCCGCGCTGCTCGCCGCAGCCCCGGACGGGGTCCCCGACCCGACGGTCGTGGTGCTCACCCCCGGCGTCTTCAACTCGGCCTACTACGAGCACTCGTTGCTCGCCCGGCTCATGGGTGTCGAGCTCGTCGAGGGGCGCGACCTGTTCTGCGCGGGCGGTCGCGTCTACATGCGGACCACCAAGGGCCGTCGCCGGGTCGACGTCATCTACCGGCGCGTCGACGACGCGTTCCTCGACCCGGTGCAGTTCCGCGCCGACTCGATCCTGGGTGTCCCGGGGCTGCTCGGGTGCGCGAGGCTCGGCACCGTGACGCTCGCGAACGCGGTGGGCAACGGGGTCGCGGACGACAAGCTCGTCTACACCTACGTCCCGGACCTCATCCGCTACTACCTGTCGGAGGAGCCGCTCCTGCCCAACGTCGACACGTGGCGCCTGCAGGAGCCCGAGGCGCTCGCGGAGGTGCTCGACCGCCTCGACGAGCTGGTCGTCAAGCCCGTCGACGGATCGGGTGGCAAGGGGATCCTCGTGGGTCCGGCGGCCTCCCGTGCCGAGCTCGACACGATGCGCCGGCGGCTCCAGGCGGACCCGCGCGGGTGGGTCGCGCAGCCCGTGGTGCAGCTCTCGACGGCACCGACGTTCGTCGACGGGCGCTTCCGACCCCGTCACGTGGACCTGCGGCCGTTCGCGGTCAACGACGGCACGGACGTCTGGGTCCTGCCCGGAGGGCTCACGCGCGTGGCGCTGCCCGAGGGGCAGCTCGTCGTGAACAGCTCGCAAGGGGGCGGCTCCAAGGACACGTGGGTCCTGGGCGAGGGACCCCGGCAGGTGGTCGACGACGTCGCCCCCGTGACGCTCGCGGCGTCCGGTGCGGTGGCTGCCGGGGTCCCGATCGCGACCAATCCCGCGGACGCCGCCCAGGGTGCCGGGAGCCGGCACCAGCAGCAGCAACAGCAGCAGGCGAGCGACCGCCAGCGTGCGGTCCCTCGCGAGCCCGGGGCCGCACCGGCCCGGGGGCACGTGGCGACGGACGGGGAACGACCATGCTGAGCCGGATCGCGGAGTCTCTCTTCTGGATCGGTCGGTACGTCGAGCGCGCGGACGACACCGCCCGCATCCTCGACGTGCACGTCCAGATGCTCAGCGAGGACCCGTGGGCCGCGGAGGACCTGGCCTGCCGGTCGCTCCTGACGGTCATGGACCACCCCGTCGAGCCCGGCACGGGGCTCGTGGACCGGGCCCACGTCCTGCGGGTGCTGGCCCACGACCAGCTCAACCCGTCGTCGATCGCGGGGTCGCTCGTCGCGTCGCGCGAGAACGCCCGGCGTGCGCGCGAGATCATCTCGACCGAGCTGTGGGAGTGCCTCAACACGACCCGCAACCAGGTCTCGGGCAGCATCCGCCTGGCCCGCCCGCACGACTACTTCTCGTGGGTGCGCGAGCGGGCGGCGATCGTCGCGGGACTCATGGACTCGGCCACGAGCCGCGACGCGACGTGGCACTTCATGCTCCTGGGCCGGTCGATCGAGCGGGCCGACATGACGGCCCGGCTCGTGACGACCCAGACGCGGCTCGGGCACGCGGGCCCCGGGTGGACGACGCTGCTTCGCTCGTGCGGCGCCTACGAGTCGTACCTGCGGGTCTATCGCGGGATCGCGTCGGACGAGCGGGCCGCGGGCTTCCTGCTGCTCGACCGCCTGTTCCCGCGGTCGATCGTGTGCGCGCTCGAGAGTGCCGAGGCGTGCCTGCGCGAGCTCGAGCCCGAGGGGCGTCACGGGGTGAGCGACGACGCGCGGCGCGAGCTCGGGAGCGTGCGGGCGAGCCTCGAGTTCGCCCCGCTCGAGGAGGTCCTCGACGACCTGCCCGCGGCGATGGAGCGCGTCCAGCGCGCCTGCTCGCGCGCGAGCGACGCGATCAAGGCGCGGTACTTCCCGTCCGCGGCCGCCACGACCTGGGTAGGAGAAGCACTGTGAGCACCGAGGTGGTCGGCGACGCCGGCCGGCGGACCCTGCGCGTGGTCCACACGACGACGTTCGACTACGAGGCGCCCGTGACGGCGTCGTACAACGAGGCACGCATGACGCCTGCGGGGGGCCCGGCGCAGGACGTGCGCGACGCCGCCGTCGCGGTCCAGCCGACCACGTGGTCGCACGAGTACGTCGACTACTGGGGCACGACGGTGACCGCGTTCGAGGTCCTCGAGCCGCACCGGCGCCTGACGATCGTGGCGACCGCCACGGTCGAGGTCGCCCCGCCGGCCACCGGCGGGGCGCAGGTCACGTGGGAGGAGCTGGGCGGGGAGGACGTCGTGGACGCCCAGGCGGCGTACCTCACGGACAGCGCGACCACCGCGGTGCCCGACGACGTCGCGGCCCTCGCGCTCGACGTCGCCGCCGGGCTGGACCCCGAGTCGGCGGCCGAGGCCATCTGCCTCGCGCTGCGCGACCGGCTCGACTACGTGCCAGGGGTGACCACGGCGCACACGCCCGCGGCCGAGGCCTGGCTGGCCCGCAAGGGCGTGTGCCAGGACATGGCGCACCTGTGCGCGGGCGCGCTGCGCAGCGTCGGCATCCCGGCCCGCTACGTCTCCGGGTACCTGTACCCGGTCACGGACGGGGTGGTCGGGGAGACGGTCACGGGGGAGTCGCACGCCTGGATCGAGTGGTGGACGGGCGCGTGGCGCGGCTACGACCCGACCAACCGCCGCCGCGCTGGCCTCGACCACGTGGTGCTCGGGCGCGGACGCGAGTACGAGGACGTCGCACCCCTCAAGGGCGTGTACGCGGGAGCGGCGGCCAGCGACCTGGAGGTCACGGTCGAGATCACGCGCACCGCGTGACGGCCGGGCGGCGCGGGCAGGCGCCCGCCCGTGCCTGCCGGGTGCGGGCTCGTGGGACAATGATGGTTGCTGTCCGACCCTGCGCGCGGCGACCAGCGACCTGCCGGGCAGAACCCGGCGGCTCACGCTCCGTCGTCGAGCACCGAGCCGCAGGTCCGGGCGCCGTCCGCCGCCCCGTCTTGACCCACCACAGGAGCGCACCCCCGTTGTCCCCGATCCCCAGCGCCCAGCTGAGCACCCGCATCCAGCCCGCGGCGACGCCGCCCGAGCTGCTGCGCAACTTCTGCATCATCGCGCACATCGACCACGGCAAGTCCACGCTGGCCGACCGCATGCTGCAGCTGACCGGCGTCGTCGACGCGCGCGCCATGCGTGCGCAGTACCTCGACCGCATGGACATCGAGCGCGAGCGCGGCATCACGATCAAGTCGCAGGCCGTGCGCATGCCGTGGGCCGTGCGGGAGGGCGACGACCCTGACGACACGTCGGCGCCGCTCGTGCCCTACGCCTTGAACATGATCGACACGCCCGGGCACGTGGACTTCACGTACGAGGTCTCGCGATCGCTCGCCGCGTGCGAGGGTGCCGTGCTGCTCGTCGACGCCGCGCAGGGCATCGAGGCGCAGACCCTCGCGAACCTGTACCTCGCGATGGAGAACGACCTCGCGATCATCCCGGTGCTCAACAAGATCGACCTGCCGGCCGCGCAGCCCGAGAAGTACGCCGAGGAGATCGCGGGCCTCGTGGGCGTCGACCCCTCGACCGTCCTGAAGGTCTCGGGCAAGACGGGCATGGGCGTGACCGAGCTGCTCGACCGCATCGTCGAAGAGGTGCCGGCCCCGCAGGGTGACGCCGACGCCCCGGCGCGCGCCATGATCTTCGACTCGGTGTACGACACCTACCGCGGCGTCGTGACGTACGTGCGCGTGGTCGACGGCAGCCTGAACCCGCGCGAGAAGATCGTCATGATGTCGACCAAGGCGACGCACGAGCTCCTCGAGATCGGCGTGAGCGCGCCCGAGCCGCACCCCACCAAGGGGCTCGGCGTGGGCGAGGTCGGCTACCTCATCACGGGCGTCAAGGACGTGCGCCAGTCCAAGGTCGGCGACACCGTGACCAATGCGGCCAAGCCCGCGGAGGACGCGCTCGGCGGCTACAGCGACCCCAAGCCCATGGTGTTCTCGGGCCTGTACCCGATCGACGGCTCGGACTACCCGGTCCTGCGCGACGCCCTGGACAAGCTCAAGCTCAACGACGCGGCGCTCAACTACGAGCCCGAGACCTCGGTCGCTCTCGGCTTCGGCTTCCGCGTGGGCTTCCTGGGCCTGCTGCACCTGGAGATCGTGCGCGAGCGCCTCGAGCGCGAGTTCGACCTCGAGCTCATCTCGACCGCCCCGAACGTCGTCTACGAGGTGACCCTCGAGGACCGCTCGGTCGTCACGGTCACCAACCCGAGCGAGTTCCCGGGCGGCAAGATCGGCGAGATCCGTGAGCCGATCGTCAAGGCCACGATCCTGTGCCCCACCGAGTTCATCGGTGCGGTCATGGAGCTGTGCCAGGGCAAGCGCGGCGTGCTGGGCGGCATGGACCACCTCTCGCAGGAGCGGGTCGAGCTGCGGTACACGCTGCCGCTCGCGGAGATCGTGTTCGACTTCTTCGACCAGCTCAAGTCCAAGACGCGCGGCTACGCGTCGCTCGACTACGAGCTCTCGGGCGAGCAGGCGGCAGACCTCGTGAAGGTCGACATCCTGCTCCAGGGCCAGACCGTCGACGCCTTCAGCGCGATCGTGCACAAGGACAAGGCGTACTCGTACGGCGTCATGATGACGGAGAAGCTCAAGGAGCTGATCCCGCGCCAGCAGTTCGAGGTCCCCATCCAGGCGGCCGTGGGCGCGCGCGTGATCGCCCGCGAGACCATCCGTGCGATCCGCAAGGACGTGCTCGCGAAGTGCTACGGCGGCGACATCAGCCGTAAGCGCAAGCTGCTCGAGAAGCAGAAGGAGGGCAAGAAGCGCATGAAGACGATCGGTACGGTCGAGGTCCCCAAGGACGCGTTCATCGCAGCGCTGTCCTCCGACGGTGCGGGCAGCAGCGGCGGCAAGGACGCGAAGGACAAGTCCAAGAAGTGATGTGCTGCTTGCCTGGTGAGCGCGTGGTCCTCGTCGTCTCGGGGACCGCGCGCTCTGCGGCGTCCGGGGTGCGGGCATGAGCCCGGCGCTCCCGGACGGGATCCCCGTGCCCGACGACGGAGCCCTCCCGGCGTGGGTGGGGCCCGGTCCCGGCGGGGCCGGGTCGGACGACCACGCGGGTCGCGCGTTCGGGGTGTACCTGCACGTGCCGTTCTGCACCGTGCGCTGCGGGTACTGCGACTTCAACACCTACACGGCCTCGGAGCTGGGCGGTGGCGCGAGCCAGGCCTCGTACGCCGACACGGCCCTGCGGGAGATCGAGCTCGCCGCGCGCGTCATGGACCAGGCCGGCCTGGCGTCGCGTCCGGTCTCGACCGTGTTCGTCGGCGGTGGCACCCCGACGCTGCTGCCGGCGGGAGACCTGGGCAGGATGCTCGCGGGCGTGCGCGCCGCGTGGGGCCTGGCCCCCGGCGCCGAGGTCACGACCGAGGCCAACCCGGACTCGGTGACCCCTGAGTCGCTCGCGCAGCTTGCCGAGTCGGGGTTCACGCGCGTCTCGTTCGGGATGCAGTCGGCCGTGCCGCGCGTGCTCGCGACCCTCGAGCGGACCCACGACCCGCGGCGCATCCCCGACGTGGTGCGCTGGGCCCGCGAAGCGGGGCTCGCGGTCTCGCTCGACCTCATCTACGGGACGCCGGGCGAGACGCTCGACGACTGGCGCACGAGCCTCGAGGCTGCCCTGGCGACCGGGGTCGACCACGTCTCGGCATACGCGCTCGTCGTGGAGCAGGGGACCAAGATGGCGGCTCAGGTCCGCCGCGGAGAGATCGCGCTGCCGAGCGAGGACGACCAGGCCGAGAAGTACGAGCTCGCGGACGAGCTGCTGACCGCTGCCGGGCTCGAGTGGTACGAGGTGAGCAACTGGGCACGGCGGGCCACGGGGGACGACGGGAGGGCCGGACCGGATCCCGCCTTCGCCTGCCGCCACAACCTGGCCTACTGGCGGGGCGAGGACTGGTGGGGCATCGGCCCCGGAGCCCACTCGTACATCGGTGGAGCGGCGAACCGTACGGATGTCGGCGGGGTGTCGACCGCGGCCTCGGAGTCGCTCGTCGACTCGTCGGACGCGTCGGGCGAGCCTGTCCACGGCGGCCGCGAGGGCGTGCGATGGTGGAACGTGAAGCACCCGCGGCGTTACGCGGCGCTGCTCGAGGCGGGCAACAGCCCGGCGGCCGGACGCGAGCTCCTGACGCTCGAGGAGGCGCACCTCGAACGCGTCATGCTGGGGGTGCGGCTGCGAGAGGGACTGGACCTGAGCGTCCTTACCGAGGTGGGCCGGCGCAACGTGGCCGGGATGGTCGCGGCAGGCCTCCTCGACGGCAAGGCGGCCATCCACGGTCGTGGGGTCCTCACCCTGCGCGGGAGGTTGCTGGCAGACACGGTCGTGCGGGAGCTGACGGACGGGTGACGATGGTCGGACAGTCGGCCTCGGTGCAGACCGGGGAGGCCAGGACGTCGGCGGAACGCGTCGACGTGTGGCAACGACTGCGACCGGCCGACGTGCTCGATCCCGGAGCGGTCGCGGACCCGACCGCCGAGACCCTCGCTCCGCCGTCGGTCCGCGAAGCCCCTCACGGACGCGGGTCGGAGCGCCCCTCTCGCCCTGCCCGTCCCACGGTCCGGTACCGACGGATCGCCGGCCTGGACGGGTTGAGGGCTCTCGCCGTGATCTCGGTCATGCTCTTCCACTTCGCGCCGCAGCTGCTCCCGGGCGGTTACGTCGGGGTCGACGTCTTCTTCGTGCTCTCGGGCTTCCTCATCACGACGCTCCTGGTCCGCGAGTTCCGGGAGCGGCGCACGGTCTCGCTGACCCGGTTCTGGGTCCGCAGGGCGCGCCGTCTGCTCCCGGCGCTCGCGCTCGTCGTGCTCGCGTGCACGGCGGTCGCGGGCCTCCTGGGCGGTGACCTCCTGGTCGGTATCGGCGCGCAGGTGGCCGGAGCCGCCACCTTCACGAGCAACTGGGTGTACATCGCGCAGGGCAGCACCTACTCGGGCGGGCTCGCCCCGCAGCTCTTCGCCAACCTGTGGTCGCTCGCGGTCGAGGAGCAGTTCTACCTGCTCTGGCCGCTCGCGGTCCTCGGGGTGCTCGCGCTGCGGATCACCCGGCGCCGGGCCCTGGTCCTGGCGGGTGTCCTCGCCGTGGCCTCGGCCGTGGCGATGGCGCTGCTGTACGTGCCGGGGACGGACCCCACGCGGGTGTACTTCGGCACCGACACGCACCTGTTCGGGCTCATGATCGGCGCGTTCCTGGCCTTCTGGCACCTGCGCACCGGTCGGCCGACGCTCGTGCGCGAGTCCCCACGGACCGCGACCACCCGAGGCGCGGCGTTCGTGCTCGGCGCGGGGATCGTGGGGGCCCTCGTGCTGCTGCTCGCGATGCTCCGGATGCCGTGGGACGGGGCCGTGACCTACCGCGGCGGGCTCTTCGTCGTGTCGTTGGCCACCGCGGGGGTCGTCAACCTCGTCCTGCACGCGCCCCGGCTCGGCCGCGTGCTCGACAAGGGACCCGTGGGCTGGGTCGGCGCCCGCTCCTACGGGCTCTACCTGTGGCACTGGCCCGTGCTCGTCCTGGTCGCCGCGGTCGCGGGCGGCGGTGGCCTGTACGCGACCCCCGGTCCGTGGGTCGCGCTGACCGCGACGGTCGTGACCACGGTCGTCGCGGCGCTGTCGTACCGGTTCGTCGAGAGGCCGGTCATGGGACGAGGGTTCGGTGGCTACGTCCGCACCGTGGGCGCCTGGGCACAGAGGGGGGCTGCGGGCCGCAACCCGCTACCCGTCCACGGGTGGGTCACCCTCGCCGCGACGGTGCTCGTCGTGGGGCTGGCCGTCACAGGGGTCGTCCGGGCCCCGGCGGTGTCCTCGGTCGAGTCGCAGATCCTCGCGGGGCAGGAGGTCGCGGCGGGGACGCAGCAGCCGGGGGCGGCGGTGGCCGGGGAGGCGCCGGCTCCTGAGGCAGCGCCGGACACTGCGGCTCCCGGCGCTGAGGCACCGGCCCCGGCGGCCCCGGACCCCGCGGCGCCGGCCGCGCCCCCAGTGCCCCCGCCCGGGGACCAGGTGACGATCATCGGCGACTCGGTCGCCCTCGCGAGCGCGCCCGCCCTCACGGCGGCCCTGCCCGGGGTGTTCGTCGACGGCGCGGTGTCCCGGCAGATGAAGGACGCCGCTGGGCTCGTGGAGTCGGTGCGTGCGGCCGGGAACCTGCGGCCCTACGTCGTGGTCTCGCTGGGCACGAACAGCACGATCGACGCCGCGATGATGGACCAGGTCCTCGCGACGATCGGACCGGACCACACCGTGGTGCTCGTGACGGGATACGCCGACAGGTCCTGGGTGCCTGTCGCCAACGCCGAGATGATCGGCGCGTCCCAGCGCTTCGGCAACGTCGTCGTCGCCGACTGGAGCACGGCGATCGCGGCCCACCCGACCCTCCTGGGACCCGACGGCGTGCACCCGGCGGGGGAGGGGACCACGCTCTATGCGAGCGTGGTCGCGGCCGGTCTCGCACAGGCGGTCGCGCTCCGCGGCTGACCGCTTCGTGCGGCGCGGACCAGGTCGCGCGCGGTGCCGGCGCAGACTCCCGCGCCGGAACGCACGACGGCGTCGACGGGGGCCGTCGTCACCCGCTGCTCCTGTGGCGGGAAACGTCCCGAAGCGTCATCGTTGATAGCGATCTGTGAAATGTTCGATCGTCACAGTCTGTTCACAGTGTGGCTTGCCGCACCCCGACGACCGAGGGATCCCGATGAGCGACAACACCGCAGGCGGGCCGCCGCCGGAAGAGAACGAGCCCACGCCGCAGAACCCGTACGCGAGCACGCCCGACCCGGGCGCCACGCCGCCTCCCTCCGAGCCCGAGCAGCCCGTCACCCCTCCGGTGGCGCCGCCCGCGCAGCCGACGCCCCCGACGGCGCCTCCGGCCACGCCCCCGACCGCACCGCCCGTCGCCCCGCCCCCCTACGGCGCGCCGACCCCACCGCCCGCGGCGCCTCCGTACGGTGCGCCTGCCGCGCCCCCTTACGGCGCTCCGGCCGGAGGCCAGCCGCCGGTCGCCCCGCCTCCTGGCGGGGGCTACCCGCCCCCGGGTGGTGGCTACCCGCCGGCCGGCGGCGCGTACCCCCCTCCCGGTGGCGCCTACCCGCCTCCGGCGCAGCCCGCCTACGTGGGCGCCGCGCCGTTCGCGGTCGGTGACGCGATCGGGTTCGGGTGGAAGCGGTTCTGGGCCAACCCGCTGCCGTGGATCCTCGCGGCCCTGATCTTCGTCCTGATCAACGCCGTCTTCAGCTGGATCACCGGCGGGTTCGACCGGTTCACGGACTACCGCACCGACGGGTTCACGGACACCAACATGCTCGAGGCCGCCGGCCTGACCTTCGGCAGCGTGGTGCTGTCGATCGTCGGCGCGATCATCGGCTACCTGATCACGGCCTTCTTCACCCGCGGTGCTCTCGACGAGTCGCAGGCGCGCAAGCCCGACGTCGCGGCGTTCTTCAGGATCGGCAACGTGGTGAACGTCATCCTCGCGGCCTTCCTGGTCGGGATCATGGCTGCCGTCGGCACGATCCTCTGCGTCCTGCCGGGGCTCGCGGTCCTGCTCTTCTCGACCTTCGTCTACTACTTCACGCTCGACAAGGAGCAGGACGCGATCACCGCGATCAAGTCGAGCTGGTCGCTCGTGGCGAAGAACTTCGGGTCGGTCTTCCTGCTGCTCCTCGCGCTCTTCGGCATCAACATCGTCGGCGCGCTCCTGTGCGGGATCGGGCTCCTGGTCACGATCCCGCTGTCCTACATCGCGGTGGCCTACGCCTACCGTCGTCTGATCGGCGAGCAGCCGGTCTGACCCGAGCACGTCGCACGACGGCACGGGCCCCGTC
>NZ_JBHXBO010000129.1:0-12028 GCF_042726775.1 Oerskovia sp. NPDC060287 | reverse complement strand
CCGCACCCCGAGGGGGCGGGCCGCCGCCGTGCAGCGTGTCAGCCCAGGGTCGTGGTGAGCTGCGCGACGAACTCGTCGAGCGCGTAGGGGATGCTCAGGACCGTGGGTGCTGACGTGGCCATGGCGTAGTCCATCCCGACGACCCGCACGACCCGGCCGTCTGCGACCGAGGGCAGCGCGGCGAACAGCGGGTTGCCCAGGAGGGTGTCGTACACCGTCTCGTCGACGTCGATGAGGATGAACGCGTCGGCGTCGAGCGTGGGGATCAGCTCGGAGCTGACCGAGACCGACGAGGCGTCCTCGGCGCCGCAGACCGCGAGCGTGCCGGGGGAGGGCTCGAGCCCGACCTGAGTCAGCAGCTCGATGCGCGGGTCCGAGGGGCAGAAGACGATGACGCCGCCCTCTCCGTTCATCGCGTAGGTGATGGTCCTGCCCTGGAGCTCAGGGTGGGCCGCGGCCGTCTCGGCGACCGTGGTGCCGACGCCCTCGACGAGCTCGTCCGCACGGGCGGGCTGCCCCAGGGCGGCGCCGATCATGGTCGTCTGGTCCTGCCACGACGTCTCCCACGCCGAGCCGGGGAACGCGACCGTGGGCGCGATCTCCGAGAGACGCTCGTAGGCCGTGTCGGTGATCCCGGAGTAGACCGCGATGATCACGTCGGGGCGCAGCGCCGCGATCTGCTCGAACGGGACGTCGGGGTTGGACGTGAGGAGCTCGGGCGTCGCGCCCTCGAACGTGTCGGTGAGCCACGGCAGGATGTCGTCCTCGATGCCGGGGCCGGAGAACTTCTCGATGCCCACGGGCACCTTGCCGAACGCGACGACGGCGTCCTGGCTGCTCCAGCCGATCGTGACGACGCGCTGGGGTTCGTCCTCGATCGTCGTCGACCCGTAGGCGTGGTCGATCGAGACCGGGAACGCGTCGGCCTCGGCGAGGGTCGTGGTGGCGATGTCGCCACCACCCGCGGGGGCTGGAGAGGCGGAGTCGTCGGTGCCGGCCGTCGAGCAGGCCGCGAGCGCGGCGAGCGTCACGAGGGAGGCGACGGCGCCCAGGAGGCGCCGTGGTGCGGTTCGTCGGCGGGAGCTGGTCGGGGTCATGAAGGGGTCCTCCGTCGGGCGGCTCGCGGTGCGAGGGCGCCCGATAGTTAGATGAGCCTTGCCTTAGTTGGCGGAACAGAGGTGAGGCTAACCCGGGCGGGATCGAGAAATCCTGCCAGTCACGACCGATTTCCCGCCAGGGTCAGTGGCCTGGCGCCCCGAGCAGGCGGGCGTACGCCGCGGGCGACATGCCCGTGGTGCGGCGGAAGACCGTGACGAAAGTGCTCGGGCTCGAGTACCCGACGGCCCGCGCGACCTCACGGACCGAGCGGCCCTCGGCCAGCAGCACCAGCGCGGCCCCCGTCCGCGCGAGGATGCGCCACTGGGCGAAGGACAGCCCTGTCTCGGCGACGAACCGCCGCATGAAGGAGCGCGGGCTCATGCCCACGTCCGACGCCCAGGCGTCGAGGGACCGGCCGTCGCCCGGCGAGGCGAGCAGCCGCTCGGCGACGTGCAGCAGGTCCACGTCGCGCGGCATGCGCAGCTCGATGCTCGCCACGGGCAGCGGCAGCATCTGCTCGACCGCGAGCGCCTGGAGGCTGTGCCGGCTGGCGTCCGGCATGGAGGCCGCGGTGTCGTGCAGGAGCAGCTCGCGCAGCAGGGCGCTGACGGGCACGCCGACGACGCTGTCCCAGCGCGGTGCGACCTGGTCGGGGTTGAGGTAGGTCGCGTAGACCGTCACGTCGGGGTCGGCCCGGACCTTGTGCCGCGTCCCGGCGGGCAGCCAGATGCCGAGGCCCGGCGGGACCAGCCACCGGCGGCCCGTGGCCTCGACGTCGAGCGGCCCGCCCTCGCCCCAGACGAGCTCGTGCTCGTAGTGCACCTCGTCGGGCCACTCGCGCGCGTGGCCGGGCTCGAACACGTTGGTCGCGAGGCTCCACGGGGCGGCGACGAACCTCCCCTCGGGTGCCCGGTAGGGCACGGACGGCTCCGGGGCGAACGACGGAGCACCCCAGATGCGGATGCTCCCGGGGTGCTCGGCGCTCGTCATGGGCAGGACGTTACCGTCCGTGCCCGCTCAGCCGGTCGGACGACCGCTCAGCCGGTCGGCTGCTCGCTCATCCACGCGTCGCTGGCCCGCTGCACGTCGTCGGGCGTGACCGAGTCCGCGACCGTCACGAAGTACCAGCGATGCCCGAACGGGCAGCGCACCGCGGCCTGGCGGAACCCCTCGAACCAGTCCGCGGGCTCGGCCGTGCTCGTCGCCCCCGCGGCGACCGCGCGGGCGTAGGCCGCATCGGTGTCGGGGACGGGCACCGTGAAGGAGACCGAGGTCGGGCCGTCGGGGTCCGGCGCCGTGGACCCGGCCCCCGGGAACTCCTGCGCGACCGTGAACGTCGAGAACCCTGCCGTCGTGGGCAGGCGGAGGTCGGAGTGGATGATCGCGTCCCCGGCCGTGATCACGTCGTCGACCTCGGCACCGAACGCCGCGGTGTAGAAGTCGATCGCCGCGCGGGCGTCGGAGACGGCCAGGTTGGGGTGCAGGGCGGACATGTCCATGGTTCCTCCAGGGCTCGGATGCTGGTGTCCCCATCGTCTGTCGGTGTGCGGTGGCAGTCTTGGAGGAATGCGACACGAACGCGGCAGCGTCCCCGGGGTCCCCGGTGTCCCGTCCACCACGTACGGCGTGGTGGACCCCGCCGCCGCACGCCGCGCGTTCGCCCTCGAACGGTTCCCGGCCCCCGCGGACCTCGCCGACCGCGTCGACTGGTTCTGGCTCGTGCGATGGGACCTGCCCGCGGGGGAGTCCTTCACGCAGACCGTCATCCCGCACCCGTGCGTGAACCTCGTGGCCGAGGCGAGCGGCTTCGCGGCGCACGGCATCCCCGAGGGTCTCTTCGACCGCACCCTCGTCGGTTCAGGCGTCGTCGTGGCCGCCAAGCTGCGCCCCGGCGCGCTGACCGTCGCGCGCGGGACGTCCGTGCCGTCGTCGGGCGTCCTGGGCGACGGGGCGGACGCGGCGGGGGAGCGCGCCCTCGCGCTCGCCGAGCGTGGCGACGACGCGGCCGCGGTGCGCGTCCTCGTCGACCTCCTGCGCGATCGTCTCGCCCCCGACCAGCACCTCGCGCAGGTCTCGCGCGTCCTGGACGCCGCGACCTCTGGTGAGCTGGGACCGCACGCGCGCGTCGCGGACCTCGCCCGGGTCGCGGGCACCAGCACGCGCAGCCTCCAGCGGCTGCTCGGCGAGAGGCTGGGCGTCGGTCCCAAGTGGGTCCTGCAGCGCCATCGTGTCCACCTCGCGGCCGAGCTGCTCGCCCAGGACCCCGGCCGGGACCTGTCGGCGCTCGCGGTCGACGTGGGCTACTACGACCAGGCGCACCTGGCTGTGGACTTCGTCTCCGTGACCGGTCACACACCCGGGGCCTACGCGCGCCGGTGCGCGGAATCCCGGGCCCGGCTGCTCGAGCTCGTGTCCTCCTGAGGTCACCCGCACTCCCGGTCGGCCCGACCCGGACGGGGCCCGGCGCGACACGTCACCGGCGGCACCTACACTCGGGTACGTGGCAGGTCTGATCCGACGCGAGGACGTCGACGCGGTGCGCGAACGCGCGAGGATCGACGAGATCGTGTCCTCGCACGTGACGCTCAAGCCGGCCGGCGTCGGCTCGCTCAAGGGCCTGTGCCCCTTCCACGACGAGCGCTCGCCCTCCTTCCACGTCCGCCCTCAGGTGGGTCGCTGGCACTGCTTCGGCTGCAACGAGGGCGGCGACGTCATCTCGTTCGTCCAGAAGATCGACGGCATGACGTTCACGGAGGCCGTCGAGTACCTCGCCGACCGCGTGGGCATCCAGCTGCGGTACGAGGAGGGCGGCGGTCCGCGCCGCACCGAGGAGCCCGGCAAGCGCCAGCGCCTGCTCGAGGCGCACCGTGTGGCCTCGCAGTTCTTCTCGGAGCAGCTCTTCGCGCCCGGTGCCACGGTCGCGCGCACGTTCCTGGCCGAGCGCAGCTTCGACCGCTCGGACGCCGAGCGCTTCGGCGTCGGGTTCGCCCCGACGGGCTGGGACGCGCTGCTGCGCCACCTGCGCGGGCGCGGGTTCACCGAGGCCGAGCTGATCGCGTCGGGCCTCATGAGCCAGGGCCAGCGCGGCATCTACGACCGTTTCCGCGGCCGCCTCGTGTGGCCCATCCGCGACGTGACGGGCGAGACCATCGGGTTCGGTGCGCGCAAGCTCTTCGACGAGGACCAGGGCCCCAAGTACCTCAACACCCCGGAGACCACGCTCTACAAGAAGTCCCAGGTGCTCTACGGGATCGACCTCGCGAAGCGCGAGATCGCCAAGAACCGTCAGGTCGTGGTGGTCGAGGGGTACACCGACGTCATGGCAGCGCACCTGTCGGGCATCACGACGGCGGTCGCGACGTGCGGCACGGCGTTCGGCTCGGACCACGCGCGCATCGTGCGTCGTCTCCTGGGGGACACGACCGCGGGCGGCGGGCTCCAGCTCGCCTCGGGCGCGTCGCTCGGGGGAGAGATCGTCTTCACGTTCGACGGCGACGCCGCCGGCCAGAAGGCCGCGGTCCGTGCGTTCGGCGAGGACCAGCGCTTCTACGCGCAGACGTTCGTCGCGGTCGAGCCCAGCGGCATGGACCCGTGCGAGCTGCGCATGGCGCACGGCCCGGAGGGTGTCCGCGCGCTCGTCGAGGGTCGTCAGCCCCTGTTCGAGTTCGTCATCCGCACCACGCTCGACACGTTCGACCTGGACACCGCCGAGGGGCGTGTGGCCGCGCTGCGCGCCGCGGCCCCGGTCGTCGCGGGCATCCGCGACACGGCCCTGCGGCCCGAGTACGCGCGCATGCTCGCGGGCTGGATCGGCATGGACTCGGAGTCGGTGCGCCGCGCGGTCGCGGCGGCGGGCAAGGCGGGGGTGCCGCAGACGCTGCCGGCTCCGGTCCGCGCGCCTGTCCCCTCGCCCGACGACGCAGCTCCCGTCGTGCCCTCGGGCCCGGTCTTCTCTCCTCCGGACCCGCGCGACCCCGTCGCGCGTCTCGAGCGGCAGGCGCTCGTCGTCGCGCTCCAGTACCCCCAGTTCGTGCCCGCCGAGGAGTTCGACGCGTTCCCCGACACCGCCTTCGCGACGCCCGCGTGGCGCGCCGTGCACGACGCGATCCGGGCCGCTGGCGGCATGGCCGGCGCGGCGGCCCATCCGGCAGGCCAGTGGGTCGAGGCCGTGATCGAGCAGTCCCCGGAGACGGTGCGCGGCATCGTCAACCAGCTCGCCGTCGCCCCGCTGCCCGAGGACCGCGAGAACGTCATCCACGGGTACGTCAAGGGCGTCATCAAGGCGTTCGTGGACCTCGGCCTCACACGGCGCGTCGCGGACGCCAAGAGCCGCCTGCAGCGCCTGGACCCTGCCGGGGACCAGGAGGCCTACGGCGCGGCGTTCGCCGAGCTCCTGGCCGTCGAGAGGGAACGCCGAGAGCTGCGCGAGCAGGTCTGAGGACCCGGGCCGTGCGCGGCCGCTGAGGGCGATTCGGAGCCGGCCTTCGTCGGTCGCGCGATCGACCTGGACGACGGGCTGTGGACAGCCGCCGAGAGCCGCCCCGACCGGGTGAGGATGGTGCTGCCGGCCGGCACCACCGCGGGGAGGAACCCCGATGCTCCAGGCTCGTCCGAGGAGACCGTCCATGTCCCGTGTCGTCGCCGTGCCCACCCTTGCCCGCAGCGCTCCGTTGATCGTGGGCGGAGCAGCCGCCCTGTCTCTCGCTCAGCTCCTCGTCGTCGTGGCCCTCACGCTCGACGGGGCCTCGCCGTACAGCACCTCGCCCGAAGCCACGGTGGCGGCGGCGCTCCTGGTCCTCGGCGGGCTCGTGGCTCTGTCCGGGCTGTCGACCTACCTGGTCGGCCTCTACCGGGTGGTCGCCAACGTCGACCGCTACCTCGCGTTCAGGGTCGCCGTGATGCCGCGCCGGATCGAGGGGCCGGGCACCGGGGGAGAGGGCGCTGTCCCGGCCCTGGCGGGACGTGGCGCACAGTCCCTCAGCCCAGTGAGATGAAGGTCACACCCCCGGCCGGTCGACGCTGACCTGGGGAACGGCAAAGGCCCCTGACCTGCGTCTCCGCAGATCAGGGGCCTCTCGTCGTGCTCCCGCGGTAGGACTTGAACCTACGACCGTCCGATTAACAGTCGGATGCTCTGCCAGCTGAGCTACGCGGGACCGCTCACCCACCGTTTTGCACCGGTTGGGCGACCGGAGAAAACTCTATCAGCATCAGAGGGGTAGTCCGGACATCGAACGGACCCGGTCCTCCGCGGCGTCGATCACAGCCCGTGTCCGCGGGTCGTCCAGGTCCACGCCGGCCTCGGCGACGACCTGCGAGAAGAGCGAGCCGTCGGTGTCCCGGCGGACCGCGACCTTGGCCGAGCGACCGGCCCCGAGCGCGACCACCTCCGCGAGCACCACCGAGGACTGGACGCGCTCCCGAACCGTCTGCGCCAGTGCGGTGCGTCGCGAGTCGGCGAGTCGCAGGACCAGGGGAGCGGCGCCGTCGACCCACTCGACCGTGATCGACGCGGTGGCGGGGTCATAGCCGGCGCGGTCCACGTCGCACCACGGGCGCGACGTGCCTTCCTCGCCCGTCGTGGCCAGGACCGTGCGCGTCGCCGCGGCCCAGGAGCCGTCGACGAGCTGCGCAGAAGCGAGCACCGCGTCCTTGGGGGCGAGGCGCAGGGACCTGCGGGCGTCGTCGGGCAGGGAGCTACGGGCGAACAGAGCCATGCCAGACACGGTACTGCCCGTCTGCCCGGCAGGGGGCACGGCTGCCGGTACGCTTGTCCGCCGAGGGGCAGTAGCTCAGTCGGTCAGAGCATCGGACTCATAATCCGCCGGTCGTGGGTTCAAGCCCCACCTGCCCTACCCGGGAACGACCCGTGACCTCGTGCCAACGTGCGCCGCGGGTCGTTCTCCCGGTCCCGTGATGGGTGCGCGCGTGCGCCGAGCCGACACCCGGCGTTCCATGGAGGCATGTCCCTCCGCATCCAGCGCGTCTACGCCGACCCCACTCCCGACGACGGGTACCGGGTCCTCGTCGACCGCCTCTGGCCGCGCGGCGTGAGCAAGGAGCGGGCACACGTCGACCGGTGGCTCAAGGAGGTTGCGCCCTCGAACGAGCTCCGGACGTGGTTCCACCACGACCGTTCGCTGTTCGACGAGTTCGTCACGCGCTACCGGGCCGAGCTCGACGCGAATCCCGCGGTCGAGGAGCTGCGCGCGATCGTGGCCGAGCGCCCCGTCGTGACGTTGCTCTACGGCGCGAAGGACGAGCAGGACAACCAGGCCGTGGTGCTGCGCGACTACCTGGAGGCGACGAGGCGCTGACGCGACGGGTGCCGATCCCTCGGGCGCTGGCTCGACTGGGCGTTGCCGAGCACGAGGTTGCGCGCCGTCGAGCACGAGGTTGCGGTCGTATTCGCCGCCAGAACGATCGCAACCTCGTGCTCGGCCCAGGCCGACCGACCCGGACCGGACCGGCCCCGTGCACCAGCCCCCTCCGTGCGCCTCCAGGCGCCCGCAGGGTCCGATCGACGCCGAAGCGCCCCATACCTCCCGGACGCCCGGATCGTCCCGTTCGACAGGCGAGTGGCGGCGGGTCGTGACACGATGCCACGTCCGTCGACCTGAAGGAGATGCACCATGAGCACCGGCTCGAACCGCACCACGTCAGGGACCGCCCAGCGGCTCCAGCAGAGCAAGGGGCTGCGGGTCCTCGCCCGTGCCGGGTACGCGGTGAGCGGCCTGCTCCACATCATGATCGGAGTCATCGCGGTCCGGATCGCGACGGGATCGGGCGGGGGAGAGGCCGACCAGACCGGCGCGCTCCAGGAGATCGCGAGCACCACCGGGGGTGCGTTCGTCCTGTGGTTCGCGGTCGTCGCGTTCGTGGCCCTCGGGGTCTGGCAGGTTCTCGAGGCCGTCGCCGGGACGGGTGGGGACGCGAAGGACCAGGCGGCCTTCCGGGCCAAGTCGGTCGGCAAGGCCGTGATCTACCTCGCGCTCGGGGTGCTGACCTTCCAGGTCGTCAGCGGCTCGGGCTCGGGAGGCGGCCAGGACAGCCTCACGGCCTCGCTCCTGGCCAACGGTGCCGGGAGGGCTCTCGTCGGGGCGGTGGGCGTCGGGATCGCCGCAGCGGGCGTCTACCACGTGGTCAAGGGCTGGAGGAAGGGGTTCCTGAAGGACCTCGAGGGCAACGCCAAGGGGCAGGTCGGCCACGCCGTCGTCCTCCTGGGCCGGGTCGGCTACATCGCCAAGGGCATCGCCCTGGCCGTCCTGGGGGCGCTCGTCGTCACGGCGGCCGTCACGGCCGACCCCCAGAAGGCGAGCGGCCTCGACGCCGCCCTGCGGACGATCGGCGACCAGCCGTTCGGTGCATTCCTCCTGACCGCGACGGGCGTCGGCTTCGCGGCCTACGGGGTGTACTCGTTCGCGCGTGCCCGCTACGCACGGATGTGAGACCGGTGCGGGCGTCATGAAACAATGACGCCCATGGCGATGAGAGAGATCCGCGTGATTCCGGACCCCGTGCTCCGCACCCCGTGCGACGAGATCACCACCGTGGACGACCGGGTCCGCTCTCTGGTCACCGACCTGGTCGAGACCGTCGACTACGAAGGCCGCGCGGGTCTCGCCGCCAACCAGATCGGCGTGAACCTGCGCGCCTTCTCGTGGAACATCGAGGACGAGATCGGTTACGTCCTCAACCCCCGGATCGTCGAGCTCTCCGACGAGATCCAGGACGGCGACGAGGGCTGCCTCTCGGTCCCGGGCCTGTGGTACCCGACGCGTCGCGCCTGGTACGCGCGTGTCGTGGGCATGGACGTCGACGGCAACGAGATCACGGTCGAGGGCACCGGCCTCATGGCGCGCTGCCTGCAGCACGAGACCGACCACCTGGACGGCATGCTCTATCTCGACCGTCTGGACAAGGCGGTCCGCAAGAAGGCCATGCGCGAGATGCGCGCCCAGCTCTGACGCGACGTCGCGCGTTCTCCCTGCCGCTGGGGAAGCCCGGCCGCCGGGAGAACGCGGCGGCGCACGCGCAGCCGGTGCGGACCGTTCCTGGCCCTACCCGGAGCGGGTGAAATCTGCGATGGGGAGTTCTCCCCTCGCGATCCGCCGAGGTCTCGGGCAAGATATGCCTGGTATACCGCTGGACGACCCTGCATGATGATTCACCCTGGGTGAGGACGTTGGGGAAGACGAAACCTCGACCTAGGGAGGACGACATGACTGGTGCCATCACACGCGGTGTTCTTTTCGTGCACTCGGCGCCCCGGGCGCTGAGCCCGCACCTGGAGTGGGCTGCCGGGAACGTTCTTGGCGTGCGCGTCACGCTGGACTGGACCGAGCAGCCTGCTGCGCGCGACCTCTACCGGGCGGAGTACGCCTGGCAGGGCGCGCAGGGCACGGGCGCGCGCCTCGCCTCGGCGCTGCGCGGCTGGTCCCACCTGCGGTACGAGGTCACCGAGGACGCGAGCCACGGAGCCGACGGCGCCCGCTGGTCGCACACCCCTGACCTCGGCATCTTCCACGCGGTGACCGACGTGCACGGCAACGTCGTGATCCCCGAGGACCGGGTCCGTGCCGCCCTCGAGGTCTCTCACGACAACCGCGCCATGCGCGAGGCGCTGCACCTCGCGCTGGGCAAGGCCTGGGACGACGAGCTGGAGCCCTTCCGCTACGCGGGCGAGGGGTCCAACGTGCGTTGGCTCCACCGGGTGGGCTGAGCCCGCTCCTCACCGACCCCAGCGACCACGGTCGCGCGACGCCCGCCGGGGACTAGGAACCGGCGGGCGTCGTCGTCTCGGCGATGCCCGGCCGCCGGTCGCCCACCACCGACCAGGAGTGACACTTATCGGTCTGCCGTGCTCGGCGCGGTCGTCGAGGGGCCGGGGCCGTCCGCTCCGGCGGACCCCTCGACCGGTCCCGGGCCGGCCGAGACCCCCGCCGGTACCAGGGCTTCGTCCGCCCGCGGGGCGCCCGCGCCGTCGAGGTCGGCCTCGACACCGTCGGGGGAGAGGGCAGCGGGGCGCCGCCGGATGCGGTCCCACGTGCGTCGGAGGACCGGTGCCAGACGGCGCTGCACCCCCTCGTAGGTCACGTCGCGGACGAAGATCGCGTCGATCGCGATCATGGTCATCGAGAAGTACATGAGCCCCATGAGCACCCCGATCCCCAGGTGCATGCCCGTGATGGCGACGAGGGCCAGGATGCGGGTAGGGCGGCGCAGCAGCAGGAACGGGAAGAACAGCTGCACGAACACCGCGCTGTAGCTGAGGATCGCGACCAGGACCCCGGAGCGACCGATCACCTCGGTGACCTGGGGCCACGTCGAGAACTCGTCGAGCTGGAACACGTAGTAGATCGCGGTGCCGTGCTGCCACATGCCGCCCTGGATCTTGTACATCGCCGAGGCGACGTAGACCACGAAGATCTGGAAGGCGATGAGCAGGACCGCACCGTTGTGCAGCAGCGTGCCGAGCCAGGCCCAGGACGCGAACCGCGAGGGCGTGCCGGAGGCTCGGGCTGCGCGCCGCCGTCGGGCGTCGAGCGACCACCTGCCCGACGTGTCCGCGAAGAGCATGTACACGAGCACGATCCGCATGAGCTGGATGCCGCCGTCGCCGATGAACGGGTTGGTCCGGAACAGCGCGATGTAGAGCACCAAGAGCACCGGGATCACGATCCGCGAGCGCCACCCGAGGACCAGCAGCACCGAGAGCGCGACGAGCGCCAGGTACTGGAGGTCGAACGCCCAGGCCGGCACGGACCCGTTGAAGAACAGGTCGAGGAAGGCCGGGAGCTCGTCGACGTCGACCCGTCCCTGGGCGAAGCTGCGCCCGGCTCCCCACGCCAGGCTCCGGTCGCCCCAGCCCGCCACGAGCTGGACGACCAGGATCAGGCCGAAGCCGATGCGCAGCACGGCCGTCCCGTAGGAGGCCTTGCGGGAGTCGAGCATCCAGGACTCGCCGGCCGCGTACGTCGTGCGGAGCCAGGTGGTCGCGCTCTTCACCGTCGCGGTCATGAGACCCACCCTCCGAAGACGCTGCTGAAGCCTGCACGGGCCTCGGGGGTGACGGGCGAGGGATCGCGCCAGCCCAGCCGGGTGAACTGCTCCTCGGGGCGCTGGACGCCCGGCACGAGGCGCTGCTCGAACGGGACCACGCCCTGGGTCGAGGTGCTCATCTGGATCGCGACGAGCTCGGTGCCCGGCCACAGGTCGTGGGCGGCCTGCGTGCCGAACTGGTACAGGGCGTCCTCGGCGAGCAGGTACGAGTCGATGCCGCTCACGCTCGCCCCGGTGCCCAGGAGTGCCTGGGTGAGAGCCTGGCGCCCCTGGCCGCCTTCGGGGGACGCGACGTGGTCCGCCTGGACCACGGCCTGCTGCTGCCCCACGAGCTCGCCGTACGCCGAGGTGTAGAAGCGGTTGACGCTCACGGGGATGCGCCACGTGCGCGTCGGCAGGATCTGGTGGCGCACCTGCTCGTTGAAGACGTCTCCGAGGTTGACCCACTCGGACACCGACTCGGCGCCCTCGGCGTCGCGCGTCGAGGCGCGCACCCAGACGCGCAGGTCGACCGACTGCGGGTCCGGGGCGAAGATCTGCCAGTTCTGCCCGAACAGGGGACGCATGTGCGCGGTCGTGACGGGCGCCGCCTCCTGGCTGAGGGACGAGCTGGGCGCGGCGTACAGGAACGTCGAGAGCATGTGGAACGAGACCACCGCCACCACGACGACCATGGTCGCGCGCTGCACGACCGTGCGGGAGCGTGCGGTGCTCACCCGTGTACCTCCACGTCGAGGACGGCCCTGGCGACCGCGTTGCGCAGAATACTAACCAGTCCTAACGATTCAAGGAAGCCTTGGCTCGAGGGAGCCTTGCGCGCGGGCCCGGGCGCAAGGACGCCCGCTGGGGCGAGGAGCAGGTCCTCGCC
>NZ_JBHXBO010000128.1:0-12044 GCF_042726775.1 Oerskovia sp. NPDC060287 | reverse complement strand
GCTCCTCGGAGCAGGCGGGCCGTTCGTCGTTCCCGGTGGAGCGTGCGCTGCGGGCGGGCCGGTCAGGTCCGCGCGTCGTCGTGCGTCGCGGGCCCGTGCGTCGCGGGGTCCTGCGCGGCCGCCTGCGCGTCGAGGAGGGCGTCCTCCTCCTCCTCGGCGGTCGGTCCGCGACGACGCCGGGGAGCGGGCTCCCCAGGGGTGCGGCCCGACGCGCGCTGCTCGCCCAGGAGGTCTCCCGCCGTCACGGTCTCGCGCTTCTCGCGGCGGATCAGGACGAGGAAGCCGCCGATCGCGCCCGCCGCGAACACGAACCACTGGAACGTGTACGACAGGTGCGAGCCGGGATCGGTGTCCGGGACGGCCAGGGCCCTCAGCGAGGCGGCAGGGGCCGGGTCCTCGGCGCGGAGCGAGCCGTAGGCGCCGACGGTCATCCCGTCGGCCCACGCGCCGCCGTCGGGCCCTTCGGCGAGCACCTGGGCCGTGTTGATGGCCTGGACCTGCCCGTCGGGGGCCTCGCGGCTCGACGCGGGCTCGTCGACGCGCAGGCTCACGGTCACCTCGACCCTGCCCGACGGCGGAGCGGCCACCTCGTCGGGTGCGCTCGCGTCGGCGCCCAGCGGCACGAAGCCGCGGTCGACGACCATGACGACCGGCTCGCTGCCGTCCGTGGGCTCGGTGACGAACGGGACCAGGACGTGGAACCCGGCCTTGCTGGCGACCGGACGGTTGCGCAGCAGCACGGTCGCCTCGGGGACGTAGCTGCCCTCGAGCGTGACCTGCTGCCAGACCCGCTGCGGGTCCAGCTCGGCGCCCGGCCCGGGCAGGACGTCGGCGAGCGGGACCGGGGTCGCGTCGTAGTTGGACTCGATGATCTCGATCTGGGCCGAGCGCGACTCGTAGCGGTGCCACTGCCAGCGCCCCGCGAGCACGCACAGCGCCGCCACGAGCAGGACGCCGAGCGCGAGCGTGATCCACTGGCGGACGGTCCGGGGCTCGGCCTTGGCGTCGCGGGCGACGTCGTGGGCGAGCTGGGCCGCGTCGGGGGTGCGCGCCTGCGGTCCCGAGGTCTCAGGGGGCGTCGGCGGCTCGGGGTTCGCCGGGGCGTCCGGGAGCTCGGGGGAGGGAGGCGTCACAGCTCGGGCCGACGCTCGAGGTCGGCGACCGGCACGGTCTGCTTCCAGAAGTCCCGGGCGCCCAGGAACGTCTCGAGGTGCTCGCGGTGGTCGTCGCACGCGAGCCACACCTTGCGGCGCTCAGGCGTGTGGAGCTTGGGGTTGTTCCAGAGCAGGCCCCACGCCGCCTCGGCGCGGCAACCCTTGGCGCTGCACAGCAGCTCACCCTCGTCGACGGGGTCGGCGAGGTGGAGGAGGTCAACCATCGTGCGGCTCCTGCGTGTTCGTTCGGTCGGTGGTCCGGCCGGCGGGGTCGGCGGGCCCGTCGGTGCCGTCGCCGGGGTGGGTGGGGGAGTCCGAGGCGTCGCTGCGCACCTGGCCGTCCTCGTCGAGCTCGACGACCCGCCCGAGGCTCGGGTGGTCGGGGGCGGCCTCCACCTGGAGGCGCTCCATGGGCGAGACGTCGTAGGTCCGCTGGTCGCGGCCGGCGTTGACGAGCAGCACCGCGACGTATGGGAGGACGATCGCGGCCCCGATC
This sequence comes from Oerskovia sp. NPDC060287, assembly GCF_042726775.1. Classification (NCBI taxonomy): domain Bacteria; kingdom Bacillati; phylum Actinomycetota; class Actinomycetes; order Micrococcales; family Cellulomonadaceae; genus Oerskovia; species Oerskovia sp. NPDC060287. The sequence continues at coordinate 10,394 of NZ_JBHXBO010000128.1, read as the reverse complement.
AGGACGAACGAGAACCACCCGTGGACGATCACGGCCCCGACGAAGCACACAAGCCGGATCCCCATCTGGATGAGGTAGCGCTTGGTGCGCCGGGCCTGGTCCTGCGCGAGCGACTCCGGTGCGTCCGAGATGCTCGGCACCTTGTTGTTGCTGCTCACCCCTCCATCCTACGTTTGTCGGAACCCGACAAAGGACCCCGGTCGCCTGTGATGGTCCCTGCGCGCACGTCGTCGGGCGCTCGCGGTACGGTCGTTGCGGCGACGTGCCGGACGAGCGGGGGACACCCCGCCGCGGACGACGCCTCCCAGGCCACCCGAACGAGGAGATGTCGTGTCCGAAGCCCCCGCTTCCCCCAGCCCGCGCACCGTGGTCGTCACGGGCGCCAACCGGGGCATCGGTCGCTCGATCGCCGAGCGGTTCGTCGCCAACGGTGACCGTGTCGCGACGATCTACCGCAGCGGCGACCTGCCCGAGGGCGTGTTCGGCGTCGTGGGCGACATCACCGACACCGAGGCCGTCGACGCGGCCTTCGCCGCGATCGAGGCCGAGCTCGGCCCCGTCGAGGTCCTCGTCGCGAACGCGGGCGTGACCCGCGACCAGCTCCTCATGCGCATGACCGACGACGAGTTCGAGTCCGTGATCGACGTCAACCTCACCGGGACCTTCCGGTGCGTGCGTCGCGTCTCCAAGGGCATGATCCGCCTGCGTCGCGGCCGCATCATCCTCATCTCCTCGGTCGTGGGCCTCTACGGCGGTCCCGGACAGGTCAACTACTCGGCCTCGAAGGCCGCGCTGGTCGGCATGGCGCGCTCGATCACGCGCGAGCTCGGCGGTCGCGGCATCACGGCCAACGTCGTCGCCCCGGGGTTCATCGAGACGGCCATGACCGCCGAGCTGCCCGAGGAGCGCCAGAAGCAGTACAAGGCGAACATCCCCGCGGGACGCTTCGCCCAGGCGACCGAGGTCGCGGGCGTCGTGCAGTTCCTCGCGTCCCCCGACGCGGGCTACATCAGCGGCGCCGTGATCCCGGTCGACGGCGGCCTCGGCATGGGGCACTGACCACCACCTGACGTCGTCGAGGCGCACGGCGTGCTCCTCGACACACCGCACGACCCCCGAGAACTACCCCGGGCAGGTCGTCCATGAGTACGCTCAAGCAGCGCACGACGAAAGAACGGAAGAAGAACTGATGGGTCTGCTCGAAGGCAAGAAGCTCCTGATCACCGGCGTCCTCACCGACTCCTCGATCGCGTTCCACGCGGCCCGGCTCGCGCAGGAGGAGGGGGCCACGGTCGTGCTCTCCTCGTTCGGTCGCCAGATGAAGCTCACGCAGGCGTTCGCCAAGCGTCTGCCGGTCGAGGCGCCCGTCGTGCAGCTCGACGTGACGAACGAGGAGGACCTGGCCGGACTGGCCGACGCGGTCCGCGAGCACGTGGACACGCTCGACGGCGTCGTGCACTCGATCGGGTTCGCGCCCCAGAGCGTCATGGGCGGCAACTTCCTCTCCGCGAAGTGGGAGGACGTCGCGACCGCGCTGCAGGTCTCGACCTTCTCCTACAAGTCCCTCGCCGTGGCCGCCAAGCCGCTCATGACCAACGGTGGCGCCGTCGTCGGGCTCACGTTCGACGCGCAGTTCGCGTGGCCCGTGTACGACTGGATGGGCGTCGCGAAGGCCGGGCTCGAGTCGGCGAACCGCTATCTCGCGCGCGACCTGGGCCCGGAGGGCATCCGCACCAACCTCGTCTCCGCCGGACCCATCCGCACGACCGCGGCGAAGTCGATCCCCGGCTTCGAGCAGATGGAGGACGGCTGGCCCACGCGTGCACCGCTCGGCTGGGACCAGCTGACCGCGGAGCCCGCCGCACGCGCGGTCGTCGCGCTGCTGTCAGACTGGTTCCCGGCGACCACGGGGGAGATCGTGCACGTCGACGGCGGCGTGCACGCCATGGGGCTGTGACGAGAGGGGCGAACGTGCGAGACGGCAGATCGTCGGTGGCGTCCGACGCCGCCGGTTCCGGGGCGCCAGGCGGCACGCACCGCCTGGTGCTGCTCCGGCACGCCAAGGCGGAGCCTGCCGGGGGCGTCGACGACGTCCTTCGCCCGCTGGCGCTCAACGGACGGCGCCAGGCCGGCCGGGTCGGCGCCGCGCTGGCGCACTCCTCGCTCGTCCCCGAGCTCGTCCTGTGCTCCTCGGCCCTGCGCACACGCCAGACGTGGGACCTCCTCTCGGCGCACCTCGGTGACGTCGCCCCGGAGGTCGTGGTGACCGACACCCTGTACGCCGCCGGGGTGCGGGACGTGCTGGACATGGTGCGCGGCGCCGACTCCCGGGTGCGCACGCTCCTGGTGGTCGGTCACGAGCCGACCATGGCCGCGACCGCGGCGCACCTGGCCGGCCCCGGCTCCGACTCGGGCGCGCTCGCCCAGGTCCGGGTGGGGGTCCCCACGGCGACGTACAGCGTCCTGGAGTCCTCGACCCCGTGGGGAGAGTGGGACGGCGCGGTCGCCAACCTGTCGTACGTCGGGCGCCCCTCGAGCTGAGGGGGGGGCACACCGCGCGAAGCACGAGGCCCCTTCCACCCGATCGACGGGAGGAAGGGGCTTCGACGTACCTGCTCGCGGTCCGTGGTGCCCTCAGGCCGTCCGCCCCGGCGACGGCGCGCGGATCGGCCATCATGGAGCCATGACGATCGAGCTCCTGTACTTCGAAGGTTGTCCGAGCTGGACGGTCGCGCGGGACAACCTCGCGCGGGCCTTGGAGCTCGTGGGCGTTCCCGGTCGACCCGTCGAGCTCGTCGAGGTCCTGACGGACGAGCACGCCGCGGCGCTCGCCTTCCCGGGGTCACCCACGCTTCGTCTCGACGGGCGCGACCTGTTCGAGCACCAGGAGGCGAGCGGGCTGGCCTGCCGTCTCTACCCGACCCCGCAGGGTCTCGCGGGGGCGCCCACGGTCGGACAGCTCGTCGATGCGCTCACGAACGTGGGCTAGCACCCGTTGCAGGCGTCCTGGCCGGGATCCTCACCCACGGCCCGTCAGCCGACGGGAGGCTCCACGTCCCGCAGCCAGGCGGCGATCGTGGCGATGTCCGTCGAGGTCACCCCGACCGCGGGCTCGACCTGGTGGAGCAGGGCGGCACCGGGATGCTCGATCTCGACCCACCACCGGTCGGCGTGCCCGATCACGTCGTCGACCCAGACGAACGGACGGCCGTCCGCGATCCGGACCAGCGCCCTCGTCTTCCACTGCAGGTCGTCGGCACCGCGGTCGCCGTCGTAGGCGGGGAGATCAGCGACCGGCAGGTGCGGCAAGCCCAGCAGGGGCGCGATCACCTCGTTCGCGTCGTGCATCCACGCCGTGGCCCACACCAGCTCGCAACCCAGCCCGGCCAGCAGGGGCCCGAGCCGCCGGTCGACCCGCGCCAGGTGGGGGTTCGACGCCGCCGTCCAGGACTCCGGTGCGTCCGGGACCGCGGGCATCCCCGGGCCCCCGAACGGCAGCAGGGTCCCGTCGACGTCGAGGAACAGGATCGGTCGCGACGACGCCGGACGAGCCCTCAGGCCGTCCGCCCCGGTGCGTCGATGATCTCCAGCACCGCGTCGAGGCGCGGACCCGGCACCGAGTGCGGGGCCTGGGCGACCACGACGGGCTTGGCCGCGAACGCGATCCCGATCCCGGCCGCGCCGATCATGTCGAGGTCGTTGGCGCCGTCGCCGATCGCGACGGTGTCCGCCATGTCCACGCCCTGGGCGGCCGCGAGCTCGCGCAGCGTGACCTCCTTGGTGGCGCGGTCGATCACGGGGCCGGTCGTCCGTCCCGTGAGCCGGCCGTCGACGACCTCGAGCCGGTTCGCCCGGAAGTGCGTGATCCCGAGGCTCTCGGCCAGGGGAGCGACGATCTCCTCGAAGCCCCCCGAGACCAGGGCCACGGTCCAGCCCCGGCCCTGGAGCTCGGTGATCAGCTCGCGAGCGCCCGGCGTGAGCGTGACCCGCTCGAGCACGTCCTCGAACGCGCTGACGGGGACCCCGGCCAGGGTCGCGACCCGCTCGCGCAAGGACTCGCCGAAGTCGATCTCTCCGCGCATGGCGCGCTCGGTGACCTCGGTGACGAGCTCGCGGGTCCCGGCGTGGTCCGCCAGGAGCTCGATGACCTCCTGCGTGATGAGGGTCGAGTCGACGTCCATGACCACCAGGCGGCGGGTCGAGACGTCAGGACGGGCGGCAGTGCTATTCAACGATGGTTCCCTTGGGGACGACGGTGATACCCGACTCGGTGACGGTGAACCCACGGGCGCGGTCCTGCGCCGGGTCGAGCCCGATGCGGGCGCGTTCGGTGACGATCACGTTCTTGTCGAGGATCGCGCGGTGGACCTGGGCGTGCCGCTCGACCTGCACCCCGTCCATGAGGACCGAGTCGGAGACGGACGACCAGGAGTGCAGGTAGACGCCGGGGGACAGGACCGAGCCCACCACGGTGGCTCCGGAGATGATCACGCCGGGGGAGACGAGCGAGTCGGCGGCGTGCCCCAGCCGGCCCTGCCCCGAGTGGACGAACTTCGCGGGCGGCAGGCCCACGTACCCGGTGTGCAGCGGCCACTCGTCGTTGTAGAGGTTGAAGACCGGCGTGATCGAGATGAGGTCCTTGTTCGCGTCGTAGTACGCGTCGAGGGTCCCGACGTCCCGCCAGTAGTCGCGGTCCCGGTCCGTGGAGCCGGGCACGTCGTTGCGGATGAAGTCGTAGACGCCGGCCGTGCCGCGCGCGACGAAGGCCGGGACGATGTCTCCGCCCATGTCGTGGCGCGAGTCCGGGTCGGTCGCGTCCGCCGTGACGGCCGCGACCAGAGCGTCGGCGTTGATGACGTAGTTGCCCATGGACGCCAGGACCTCGAGGGGCGAGTCCGCGAGCCCGACGGGGTCGGTCGGCTTCTCGAGGAACGCACGGATCTTGGTGGGGTCCTCGGGGTCGGTGTCGATGACCCCGAACTGGTCCGCCATCGAGATGGGCTGACGGATGCCCGCGACGGTCAGCTCGGCGCCCGACGCGATGTGTGCGTCGACCATCTGGGAGAAGTCCATGCGGTACACGTGGTCCGCGCCGACGACCACGACGATGTCGGGGCGCTCGTCCTCGATGATGTTGAGGCACTGGTAGATCGCGTCGGCGCTGCCGAGGTACCAGTGCTTGCCCACCCGCTGCTGTGCCGGGACCGGCGCGACGAAGTTCCCGAGCAACGACGACATGCGCCACGTCTTGGTGATGTGGCGGTCGAGGCTGTGGGACTTGTACTGCGTCAGCACGACGATGTGCAGGTAGTGCGAGTTCACCAGGTTCGACAGCGCGAAGTCGACCAGGCGGTAGATGCCGCCGAACGGTACGGCCGGCTTGGCGCGGTGGGCGGTGAGCGGCATGAGCCGGTTGCCCTCGCCACCGGCGAGGACGATTGCGAGGACACGTGGGGCGGCCATGGGCAGAACCTTATGGCCTCGGCCGAGGTTCGTGGGGACGGAACCACGGGTTGGTCGTGGGTGATTCGCGGTGCGAGAGCGTCGCGGGCGGCCTGCCGTGCGCACGGGCCCCGCCGGGCGCGCTAGCGTGTGCCGCGTGAGAGTCGACCTGCTGACCCGTGAGTACCCGCCCTACGTCTACGGAGGCGCGGGCGTCCACGTCGCCGAGCTGTCCCGTGTGCTGCGCGAACGCATCGACGTGCGCGTGCGCAGCTTCGACGGACCCCGCAGCGAGGAGGGGGTCACGGGGTACTCGGTGCCCGGCTCGCTGTCCTCGGCGAACCCCGTGCTGGGGACGTTCGGCGTGGACCTGGCGATGGCCGACGACGTGGCCGGAGCCGACCTCGTGCACTCGCACACCTGGTACGCGAACCTCGGCGGGCACCTCGCCTCGCTCCTGCACGGGATCCCGCACGTCCTCAGCGCTCACTCGCTCGAGCCGCTGCGACCCTGGAAGGCCGAGCAGCTCGGGGGCGGCTACGCGCTTTCCGGCTGGGCGGAGAAGACGGCCTACGAGGCCGCGGCGGGCATCATCGCCGTCTCGGCGGGCATGCGCGCGGACATCCTGCGCTGCTACCCGGACGTCGACCCGGCCAAGGTGCACGTGGTCCACAACGGGATCGACCTCGACGGCTGGCGTCGCCCCGAGTCCGAGGCGCAGGTCGCCGCGGCGGACCGCGTGGTCCGCGACCTGGGGATCGACCCCGAGCGCCCGGCCGTGGTCTTCGTCGGACGCATCACGCGCCAGAAGGGCCTGCCGTACCTGCTGCGCGCGGCCGCACAGCTCCCGCCCGAGGTCCAGCTGGTCCTCTGCGCGGGCGCGCCCGACACCCCCGAGATCGCGACCGAGGTGAGCGAGGCCGTCGCGCGGCTCGCCGAGCAGCGCACCGGGGTCGTGTGGATCGAGCAGATGCTCCCGCGCGAGGAGCTCGTCGCGGTCCTGGCGGCCTCGACCGTGTTCGTGTGCCCCTCGGTCTACGAGCCGCTGGGGATCGTGAACCTCGAGGCCATGGCCGTGGGGCTGCCCGTCGTCGGTTCTGCGACCGGCGGCATCCCCGAGGTCATCGACGACGGCGTGACGGGCCACCTCGTCCCCATCGAGCAGGTCGACGACGGGACGGGGACGCCCGTGGACCCGGACAGGTTCGTCGCCGACCTCGCCGCGGCGCTCGTCGCGGTCGTCTCGGACCCGGAGCGGGCGCGCGAGATGGGTCGCGCGGCCCGGACCAGGGTCGAGGACCACTTCGCGTGGGACGCGATCGCGGACCGCACGCTCGAGGTCTACCGCAGCGTGCTCGGGTCCGGTCCCGTCGCGTAGCGGGCCGTCGCGGCGGACATGGCCCGCCGTGCGGCCCGGTCGACCTCGCGCAGCGCGGTCGAGCGCTGGTCGGCCTGCCAGAGGTTGACCGCGCCGCCGTCGTCGGCCGTGGCCAGGTCCACGATGGCCCGCAGCCGTGCGGCCTGGGCGAGCACGCGCACGCGGCGCGCGTCCGACTCCGAGCGGGCGGCCGGCAGCGGCCAGTCCGGGGGAGTCGTGGACCGCAGCGCCGCGATCGTCTCGGCGGCGTCCTCGCGCCAACGGGCGACGTCGAGCGAGGCCAGGGCCTCGGTCGCGGTGAGCAGGGCCACGCGCAGGTCTCGTTCGGCGTCCGCGAGGGTCCCGACGGCGGCGAGCACCTGGGTGCGCCAGGTCGGCACGGTCGTCACGTGCCACGTGACCAGGTGCCCCGTCTCGTACACGCTGCCGAACGCCGTGACCTCGGGCACGAGCGCCCAGGCCCCCTCGGGCGACTGCACGAGCAGGCACTCCTCGGCGTCGGTCGCGTCGGCGCTCACGACCGAGGGGACGCCGAGCGGGTCGCCGGGGGCCGGCAGCACCGCGCACACCTCGAACGGCGAACGGGTCCAGCGGGCGACCAGGTCGGCCAGGTTCGAGGCGGTCTCGTCACCCTCGACCGTGTGAGGTTCGTCGTCGAGGCGCACCGCGGCGACCGCGCGGCGCACGAGCGCCGCGCCGGGACCGTCGGGATCGACGGGCTCGCCGCCCTGCGGGCCGAGCGCCTGCGACCACAGGGCGAGGACGACGGTACGGGGGAGCGCGAGGGCAGAGTGGGATTCCACGTCCGCCAACCTATAGGGTCGTGTCCCATGAGCTCGGTTCTGGACCTGCAGGCAGTCACGGTGCGCCGTGGCACGAAGACCATCCTCGACTCCGTGGACTGGCAGGTGAACGAGGGCGAGCGGTGGGTGATCCTGGGCCGCAACGGCGCGGGGAAGACCACCCTGCTGCAGATCGCCGCAGCACGCATGCACCCCAGCGCGGGCACCGCGGACCTGCTCGGCGAGCGGATGGGCCGCACCGACGTGTTCGGGCTGCGGCCCCGCATCGGCCTGGCGAGCGCGGCGCTCGCGGAGCAGATCCCGGCCTCGGAGACCGTCCGCAACGTGGTGGTCACCGCGGCCTACGGTGTCACGGGCCGCTGGAACGAGTCGTACGAGGACTTCGACACCGAGCGTGCCGAGGACCTGCTCGCGGCGTTCGACGTCCTGTCGCTGGCGGACCGGCTGTTCGGCACGCTGAGCGAGGGCGAGCGCAAGCGCGTGCAGATCGCTCGCGCGCTCATGACGGACCCCGAGCTGCTGCTGCTCGACGAGCCTGCCGCGGGTCTGGACCTGGGCGGGCGCGAGGAGCTCGTGGGGGCGCTCTCGGAGCTCGCCTCGGACCCTGCCTCGCCCGTGCTCGTCCTCGTGACGCACCACGTCGAGGAGATCCCGCCGGGCTTCACGCACGTCCTGCTGCTCAAGGACGGCGGCGTCCACCGTGCCGGTCCGTTGCACGAGGTCCTGACGGCCGAGAACCTGAGCGAGGCGTTCGGTCTGCCCCTGTTCGTCGCGCACGGCGGCGGCCGCTGGATGGCGCGCGCGGCGCGCTGAAGCGCCCCCGGACGCGCCGACGTCCGACACGCCCGATAGGTGCACGGACCTCGTTCTTCCGGTAAAATCTGGGCAAAGAACGCAGGTGGTGTCAACGCAGGTGATGTCGACGCGTCGACGACGCGCAGGACGAGCCGCACGACGGAAGGAACCGTCATGGACTGGTTGTGGTGGGTCGGAGCAGGTCTCCTCTTCGTCCTGATCGAGATCATCTCCCTGGACCTCGTGCTCATCATGTTCGCGGGGGGAGCGTTCGCCGCCGCGGGGGTCAACGCGGCAGGCGGTCCATTGTGGCTGCAGATCATCACGTTCGCGGTCGTCTCGGCCGCCCTCCTGTTCTCGTTGCGCCCGTGGCTGCTGCGCCACCTGCGCCACCGGATGCCGCTCACCGAGACCGGCGCCGCCGCCCAGGTGGGTCGCTCGGCCGTCGTCGTGTCCCGGGTGACCGAGCTGGGCGGCCGCGTCAAGCTCCAGGGAGAGATCTGGAGCGCCCGGACCGTGGACGGGTCGCCCGAGCTGGCGACCGGTACCGAGGTCCGCGTGGTCCGCATCGACGGAGCCACGGCCGTGGTGCAGTCGGTCGCGTCCGACAGCCACACGGTCTGAGCCGCCACAGCCCGTCCGCTCGACCGCCCGCTCACCGAGAACCATCCTCAGGAGAAGATCGATGACTGAACCAGAACCCGGAATGATCGCCGTGTACATCGTGCTCGGGCTGATCCTGCTGTTCGTGATCATCGCGCTCGTCAAGGCGGTGCGGATCGTCCCGCAGGCCACGGCGCTGATCATCGAGCGGCTGGGGCGCTACTCGAGCACGCTCGAGCCGGGCCTGCACCTGCTGATCCCCTTCGTGGACCGGGTGCGCGCGGGCGTGGACCTGCGCGAGCAGGTGGTCTCGTTCCCCCCGCAGCCCGTGATCACCTCGGACAACCTCGTGGTCAGCATCGACACGGTCATCTACTTCCAGGTCACCGAGCCCAAGTCGGCGGTCTACGAGATCGCCAACTACATCCAGGGCATCGAGCAGCTCACGGTCACCACGCTGCGTAACGTCGTCGGCTCCATGGACCTCGAGCAGACCCTGACGAGCCGCGACCAGATCAACGGCCAGCTCCGCGGCGTGCTCGACGAGGCGACGGGGCGCTGGGGCGTGCGCGTCAACCGCGTCGAGCTCAAGTCGATCGACCCGCCCGCGAGCGTGCAGGGCTCCATGGAGCAGCAGATGCGCGCCGAGCGTGACCGCCGCGCCACGATCCTCACGGCCGAGGGCATCAAGCAGTCCCAGGTCCTGACGGCCGAGGGTGAGAAGCAGGCCGCGATCCTCCGTGCAGAGGGCAACGCCCAGGCGGCGATCCTGAACGCCGAGGGCGAGGCGCGGGCCATCCTGCAGGTCTTCGACGCGATCCACGAGGGCGACGCAGACCCCAAGCTGCTCGCCTACCAGTACCTGCAGATGCTGCCCAAGATCGCCGACGGCACCGCGAGCAAGCTGTGGGTCATCCCCACCGAGTTCACGGCGGCACTGGGGTCGATCGCCCAGGGCTTCGGCGGGCTGCCCACGCCGTCCGGCGACGGGTCGGAGGCGTCCGAGGCCGCTCGTCGCGAGCGCGACCGGGACCGCGTCAAGTTCGGCACCCCGGCCCTGGTCGACCCGGCCGAGGCGCTCGCCGAGGCGCGACGTCAGGCCGAGGCCGCGACGGCCGACGCGACGAGCGCAGGCACGCACTCGGGTCTGCCGTTCGACCCGCAGGTGGAGAGCGGGCAGCGCCCCGGTGGCCCCGGTCAGCGCTTCGCTCCCGCCCCGGAGCCGGGCACCGCGTCCCCGCGCCCGCTCGGGCCGCCGGCCGTGCCGGCCGACGCGCCGGAGCCTGGTGAGGAGACGCCGGAGGACCGCCCGTAGGGCATCACAGCAGCAGTGCTCGAACGCCCGAGGGGGTGCCGCGCTCGCGGTGCCCCCT
>NZ_JBHXBO010000127.1:0-12079 GCF_042726775.1 Oerskovia sp. NPDC060287 | reverse complement strand
GGTCAGCATCGCGACCTGGACCTCGGGCGAGCCGGTGTCGCCCTCGCTCGTGGCGTACTCGGTCATGATGCGCTGCTTGGTGGCAGTGTCGAGGGGCACGGCTCTCCTTGTAGTGTTCGTTGCGCGGCGCCTCAGGGCTAGATCCCTGGGCTCTTCGGCAGGCTGACCAGCCTCCGCGGCCGTTCTGACGGCGCCCATAGTCTAGCAGGGTTGGCTCGGAGACGGTCCCGGGCTCAGTCGCGCAGCAGGCCCTGCCGTCGCGCCTCGGCCACGGCGGCCGTGCGCGAGTCGACGCCCAGCTTCTCGTACACGTGCACCAGGTGCGACTTGACGGTCGCCTTCGACAGGAAGAGCTCGCGCGCGACCTCGTCGTTGGACAGTCCCTGGGCCACGAGCCCGAGCACCTCGAGCTCGCGCAGAGAGAGCGAGACCCCGGGGGCCCGCATGCGCCCGAGGAGGCGCCGCTGGACGCTGGGCCCGAGCGCGACCTGCCCGGCCGCGGCCGCGCGGATCGCGGCGGTCAGCTCGTCGGTCGGGGCGTCCTTGAGCAGGTACCCCGTGGCACCGGCCTCGATCGCGGCGAGGATCTCCTGGTCGGAGTCGTAGGTCGTGAGGATCAGCACGGGCGGCCCGCCCAGGCGGACGACCTCGCGCGCGGCCTGCGCACCGCCCATGCGCCCGTCGCCGAAGCGCAGGTCGAGCAGCACGACGTCGGCCTCGAGCCCCGCTCTCACGCGGCGCACGAGCTCCTCGGCCGTGGCGAGCTCGTCGACGACCTCCATGTCTCCCTCGGCGTCGACGACGGCCCGCAGGCCCGCGCGGACCACGGGATGGTCGTCGGTCAGCACGACGCGGACGGTCATCAGTCCTCCTGGGGGTCGAGCGGCAGGTGGACCGCGAGCGCGGTCCCCTCGCCGGGCGAGGACTCGAGCGAGAAGGTCCCGCCGAGCTCGGCGACGCGCGAGCGCATCGCCGTCAGGCCGAAGCCCGAGCGGGGCGCGGGGGTCTCGTCGGCGGCGCCGGGTTCCCCGTCGGTCTGCCCGACGACGGAGCGCATCTCCCGTGACAGGCCCGGCACCGCACCGGCCCGACCGGCGACCACCTGCCGCGGGTCGAACCCTCGGCCGTCGTCGACCACGTCGAGCGCCACGGCGTCACCGAGGAAGCTGAGGGTGACCGCGGCCCGCGACGCCCCCGCGTGCTGCACGACGTTCGCGAGCGCCGACTGGGCGATGCGCAGCAGCGCGGTCTCGACGGGCACGGGCAGCGGACGAGCCTGCCCCGAGGCCTCGACCGTGACGGTCAGCCCTCCCCCGGCGGCGAGCGCCGTGCGGTCGGCGACCCGTTCGAGCGCGCCCACGAGGGTCGCGGACTCGAGGTCGGCCGGTGCCAGGTCGCGCACGAAGCGTCTCGCCTCGGCCAGGTTCTGCTGCGCGGCGAGCCGCGACTGGGTGACGTAGCCGCGGGCGGCGCGTGCCGCCGTCGGGCCGGGGGCTCCCGGGGCGAACGCCCCCGGCGCCACGACCTCCTCGAGCGAGGCGTCCGCGGCGCGCAGCAGCAGCTCGATCGACGAGAAGCCCTGCGCGAGCGTGTCGTGGATCTCGCGCGCGAGGCGTTCGCGCTCGGTCGCGACCGCGGCCTCACGCTCGGAGGCCGCGAGGTCCGCGCGCGTGCGGACCAGGTCGTCGATGAGCTCCTGGCGCCCCTGCGACTCGCGCACGATCGTCTCGAAGCCGAGCACGACGGCGATCGCGACGAGGCCGCCGAACGTCGGGCCGAGGATCGAGCCCACGAGCTGCTGCCCCCCCAGGATCGCGCCGCCGATCGCGCACACCGTGGTCGCGGCAACGGCCAGGATCCCGCGGCGCGGACCGAGCACGTGCATCTCGAGGAACATCAGGGGGAACGCGATCCACAGCGCGACCGGGGTCAGGAGCAGCAGGAGCGCCCACCCCACGATCAGCGCGGCGACCCAGGCGCCCGTGGGCCACCAGGCGCCGCGCGGGGCGTCGACCGCGGTGTCCCGCACGTTGATCCGCGAGCGCCCCACGCCGTAGACGGCCAGGAGCGCCAGGCCGCACGCGAGCGCGCCCCACGCCCCGGCGTCCAGCCCCCCGGCGCTCAGGGCCTCGGCCCAGCGCGAGCCGACCGCGAGCCCCACGAGGGCCACGAGGAGCACGTCGAGCGCGACCTGGAGCCCGAGGGCTGCGGAGATCACGGCGCGAGGCTTCACATCGCCACCCTAGCCACGCGGCGGGCGCGACGTGCCGCGAGCGATCCATCGAAAGGTTGATCCTCGGCCCCACCCTGCGGCCACCAGAGACCGTCCACGGGCCCGATCCGCGCGGGGCGCTCCGGCGGGAGGCTGGACGCAGATCGATTCCACGCCAACCACCGGAGGCTCTTGATGTTCGTCGCGCTGCGCGACCTGCGCTTCGCCCGGGGACGCTTCGTCCTCATGTCCACCGTCATCGTCCTCATCACGTTCCTCGTCGGGTTCCTCGCGTCGCTGACCGCGGGCCTGGCCCGCGCGAGCACGTCGGGCATCACCGACCTCCCGGTCGACCAGCTCGCGTTCACCGTGACCGGCGACGCCAAGCCCTCGTTCACCGAGTCCCAGGTCGACGCCACGCAGTGGGACGCGTTCGCCGCGGTCGACGGCGTCGACGCGGCCGAGCCCCTGGGCATCGCCACGACGCGCGCGTCGGTCACCGCGGGTGCGGACGGCGAGGCCGGGACCACCGCAGCCGTCACCGCGTTCGGCTCGCGCGCAGGCTCGGGCCTCGTGCCCGACGGCGCCGAGGCCGCCCCCGGCACCGTGCTGCTCTCGAGCGGCGCGGCCGACGACCTGGGCGCCCAGGAGGGCGACGAGGTCGCCCTGGGCTCGCTGACCCTGACCGTCGCCGGTGTGCTCGACACCCAGGCCGACTTCTCGCACACGCCCGTCGTCTGGATGGACCTGTCCGACTGGCAGGCCGTCGGCGCCCGCGGCGGCGGAGCGTCGGGCGACGAGGTCGCCACCGTCGTCGCGATCACCGGGGACCCGAGCGACTCCGCGCTCGCCGCCGCGGCGGACGAGACCGGCACCGCGACCCTCTCGCCCATGGGTGCACGCGCCGCGGTCAGCTCGTTCTCGGCCGAGAACATGTCGCTCACCATGATGCAGGGCTTCCTGCTCGCGATCTCGGCCCTCGTCGTGGGCGCGTTCTTCACGGTCTGGACCATCAACCGGGCCGGCGACGTCGCGGTGCTCAAGGCGCTCGGCGCCTCGACCTCCTACCTGCTGCGCGACGCGATCGGCCAGGCGCTCGTCCTGCTCGTGCTCGGCGTCGGCGTCGGGACCGCGCTCGCCGCCGGGGCCGGAGCCCTCGCGGCCCAGGTCATGCCCGTCGTCGTCTCCCCCGCCACGACGCTCCTGCCCGCGCTCATCCTCGTGGTGCTCGGGACCGTCGGCGCCGTCGCGGCGATCATCCGGATCACGCGCATCGACCCGCACGCGGCGCTCGCGGCCCGCTGAGGCGCTCCCCGCTCCTGGCCGCTGCGTCGCGCCCACCGGTCGCGGCCCACGCCCCCATCGCTCTCGCTCCTGAAAGGCACACCATGGACCTCACCCTCGACCACATCACCCTCGTCTACCCCGACGGCGAGTCGACCGTCACCGCGGTCGACGACGTCTCCCTGACCGTCCCCGCCGGGACCACGACCGCGGTGCTCGGCCCGTCGGGCTCGGGCAAGTCCTCGCTCCTCGCGGTCGCGGCGACCCTCACGACCCCGACCGCGGGCCAGGTGCGCATCGGCGACGACGTCGTCAACGCCCCCGCCGACGGCGGTCCGTCGGCAGGTTCGGCCGTGTCCGCGGACGCGGCGCGGCTGCGGCGCGACCGGATCGGGATCGTGTTCCAGCAGCCGCAGCTCATCGCGTCGCTCACGGCGCTCGAGAACCTCGAGCTCATGAGCCACCTGCGCGGCGAGCGGCCCTCGACGCACCGCGACCGGGCGCTCGAGCTGCTCGACGCCGTCGGGCTCCGCGACGTCGCCGCCAAGCGGCCCGGCCAGCTCTCGGGCGGTCAGCGTCAGCGCGTCGCCATCGCGCGCGCCCTCATGAACCACCCCGAGGTGCTGCTGGTCGACGAGCCCACGTCGGCGCTCGACCACGCGCGCGGCGTCCAGATCATCGAGCTCGTCACGCGCCTGACCCGCGAGACCGGCGCAGCGACGATCGTCGTGACCCACGACGAGGCGACCCTCGACACGGTCGACGCACGCGTGCACCTGGCGGACGGGCGGCTCGTGGGAGCGGGAGAGGCCGCGGTCGTGCGCGCCTGAGGAGGGCAGCGTCCCGTGCGCGCTCCTACCGCCCGAAGGGGCGCCTCAGGAAGTGCTCTGCCGCGCGAGCAACGCCGTCCGACCGAGCTCGCGCCCCCACTCGCGGGCCCGCTCGACCTCACCCGGGCACAGCGGCCCCTCCATGCCCTCGACGTAGAACGAGTGCGGTGAGTCGGCGGGTGAGAGCCCGCGGCGGCGGACCACCCGGTCGGCGGCGCGGGCGGCGCTGCCCGGGAGGTGCTTGACGGTCTTGACGCGGGTGTCGAACGTCGCGCCGAACCGCCCCGAGGCGTCGTCGGCGAGCGCGTCGAGCCACTCGCGGATGCCTCGTTCGACGACCGGGCTGCCCGGCCGTCGACCCGCCGCCTCCTCGCGCGAGGCGAGCCGCGACATGCCGAACGCGTGGGTGGGGCCACCGATGACGATCAGGTCGGCCCCGAGGACGTCGTCGCCCGGCGGCGTCGAGGAGACCTCGACCGTCCGCACGTCCACCTGCTCGGCCAGCCCCTCGGCCACCACCCGTGCGATCTCGGCGGTGTTCCCGAACATCGACTCGTAGATCACGACTGCTTCCATGGCTCGCTCCTGTCGTCAGCACCAGGCTGCTCGCGGAGCACCACCACCGCCAGGACCTTTGGTCCGGGCTGCACGGGTCCTTGGACCCGGTTCGGCCCGGTCAGCCCAGCAGCGGCTTGGCCCCCGTGGCCCGCACGTGCGACGCCACGGCAAGCGCGATCCAGACCGTGATCCCCTGGAACACGATGAGCGCCGGCGTGGGCGTACCCACGAGGAGGCAGATGCCGAGCGGGATCGCGCTCAGCACGGCGGCGTCGGGCCCCTGGGCGATCATCGAGGTCGCGCCGGTCGGCAGCGCACCCGCGGGGGTCGCCATGAGCGGGCCGGACCAGTTCGGCGGCTTGCGGTAGGCGCCGCGGACCGCGGCTGCCCCCATGCCGACCGCGCCCACGGCCACGAGCGCGAACCAGAGCGGCTCCCCCGTGGTCAGCACGAGCGGCACCGTCCCGACCACGAGGGCCACGAGCGCCGTGAGGGAGGGAGCGACGGCGCGCGCCAGCCGGGCGTCGCGCGCGGACAGGGGCACCATCGCGTCGAGCGCGGGCACCATCTCGGCCGTGCGCGCGCCCTCGGCGCCGAGCTGCGCGGCGCGGAAGCCCGCGACGACCAGCAGGACGAACAGCCCGAACCCGCCGGTGAACGCGGGCACCTGCTGGGCGACGATCACCAGGGCAGTGAGGCCGACGAGCTGAGCGAGCGCCGACGGGCTGCGGCGCAGGAGCGTGAGGTCGGCCGCGACGAGAGCCGACACCGGCCCCCGGACGAGCCCGAATCGCGTGGGCCTGCGGACCTTGCCACCGCGCGTCGAGCCCGCCCGGCTCAGGGCGCGCCCCAGCTCGCGGGTGTCGAGCGAGAGGATCGCCCCGCCCGCCTGGTCGGCCACCGCGCTCTGCGCACGCAGCACCTGAGCCCCGAGCACCTCGAGCCGGCGCCACCACACGACCACGAGGGCGAGCGCACCCACCCCGATCGCGCCGATCACCCAGGCGGGGACCCTGAGCTCGCGCAGGTCGGACCAACCGGCTGCGACGAGCACGACGCCCGCGACCGGGACCGCCGCGAGCACCACGTCGCTCACGCGAGCTACCCTGGCCGCGACGGGCGTCCGGGGCTGGATCAGCCCCGCGAGGCCCACGAGCAGCAGACCTGCCGCGGCGCCCAGGGCCGCGCTGCGCCCCGCTGTGCCCGGGTCGGCGCCCGAGGCCAGCGCGACGACCGCGAACCCGCCCGCTCCCACGACGAGCGCCACCGCGACGCCGCGCCAGTACGACGGGGTGAGCAGGCCACGCCGGTCGACGGGCATGGGCACCCACCACCGCACGCCCGCGCTGCCCGTCCCGAGCGGTCCGAGCCGCACGGCCATGCCCGTCATGAGCGCCAGGAGCGCGACCGAGCCGAGCGCCTGGATCGTGGCGGCCGTCAGGACCGCGTCACGGCCCCCTGCGGGCTCGACGAAGATCGTCTCGCGGAGCACGTTCGCCGCGCCGATCACGAAGCCGATCGAGATGGCGATCGACACCACGACGTAGGCGATGTCCCCGAAGAGCTGCCCGGGGCCCGCGTCGGCCCGCGAGGCCGTGACGCGTGCGGTCAGGCGCCGGATCTCCCGACCGGAGAACTCCTCGTCCGGGTCCGCGACGAGCAGCGGCAACGGAGCGCGCTCGATCTCGGGTTCCGGCGCCACCGGCCCGGGCGCCGCTGGGCCACCCGGGGCGGCGGCCGCGGCCGCCGCGGCCGCCACGTCGTGGGGTCCCTTCGTCGGGCCGTGCGGGCGCTTCTTGCCCCTGCCCTGCGCCGCGTTCATCGCCCGCTCCTCAACGGACCCGGGCGAGCGCGTCGAGCGCGGCCTGGTGCCCCAGGCGCAGGCACTCGTCGTCGCCGACCAGGAGCCCGCGCGCACCGGTGCGTTCGACCAGCTCAGGGTCGTGCGTCGCGAACACGACCGCGGCCCCGCGCCCGGCCTCCTCGACCAGGATCCGGGCCAGGTCGGCCCGCATGCCCGGGTCGAGGCGCTGCTCGGGCTCGTCGAGCACGAGGACCTCGCGGGGGCGGGCGAACCCGGCCGCGAGCAGGAGGCGCCGCCGCTGCCCCGAGGACAGCTCGGTCGGCATGGCCCCGGACTGCGCCGCGAGGCCGAACCGGTCGAGGAGCTGGTCCACGACCTCCCCCGCACCCGCCACGCCATGACCGCGCGCGGTCAGCACCAGGTGCTCGCGCGCCGTGAGCCCCGGGAAGTAGGCGTCGTCGTCGAGGATGCCGACGACCTTGGCGCGGAAGTCGCGCTCGCGCTCGTCCACGTCCCGCCCGAACGCCAGGACCTTGCCGGACAGGGGCGCGAGCACCCCCAGGAGCGCACGCAGGAGCGTCGACTTGCCGCTGCCGTTGGGCCCGATGATCGCCCACAGCTCGCCCGGCCGGACGGCCAGGTCGACGGGCGCGCACACGGGTGCCTCGGCGTACCCGACGCGCAGGGCACGGGTCTCGAGCACGGGCTGCTTCTTGACCGACACGGCTACTCCCCCGCCCCGGTCGTGGACGCGCCGACGCCGCCCGGTCCACCTGGCCCGCTCGGCTCGGGGGAGGTCCGCGCAGGCGTCCTCGCGCCCGAGGCGAGGATCACGCGGGCTCGCGCGACGTCGTCGTGCATGGTCTCCACGAGCGCGTCGATCCCGTCGAAGCGCAGCGTGGGGCGCAGGTGCTCGACGAACTCCAGGACGACCTCCTCGTCGTACAGGTCGAGGTCGGTGCGGTCCAGGACGTAGGCCTCGACGCGGCGCTCGACGCCGTCGAACGTGGGGTTGGTGCCGATCGAGATGGCCGCGGGCAGCACGCCGTCACAGTTCCCCGGGTCCGCCGCGAGGAGCTGGGGACGACGCAGCCAACCCGCGTAGACGCCGTCGGCCGGGACCATGCCGCTGATCGCGCCCAGGTTGGCCGTGGGGAACCCGAGCTCGCGCCCGCGCGCGTCGCCGTGGATCACCACGCCGCGCAGGCGGTGGTGACGTCCGAGCAGCGCCGCGGCCTCGCGGACCTTGCCGTCCGTGAGCAGGCCGCGGATCTCGGTCGAGGACCAGCGCCCGCTGGGCGCCGCGTCCGCTGCCGTCGAGGCGGCGTCGCCGGAGGCGCTCGCGGGCCCGGGCTCCCCTCCGACGGTCCCGACGTCGTCGATCGCGCGCACCTCGAAGCCGTGCGTCCGGCCGAGCTCGATCATCGTCGCGAGGTTGCCCGCGTTGTCGCGCCCGAACCGTACGTCGTGCCCGACGACGACCGTGCGCGCGCCCAGGCCGTCGACCAGGTAGGTCCGCACGAACTCCTCAGGGCTCTGCCGTGCGAAGTCGAGCGTGTACTCGACGAGCAGCACGGCGTCGAGCCCCGTGGCCTCCAGGAGCTCCAGGCGGTCGGCGATCCCGGTCAGGAGCTCAGGTGCCTGCTCGGGTCGGTGGACCATCGCGGGGTGCGGGTGGAACGTCACGGCCACGGCCTGGGAGCCGGACTCCCGGGCGAGGGACACGATGCGGCCGAGCACCTCGGCATGGCCGCGGTGGACGCCGTCGAAGTTGCCGATCGTCACGACCGACGGTCCGAATCCCGGCGGAACCTGGTCCAGGTCCGTCCACAGGTGCACGCGTACTCCTCGAGATGTGTGTGAGGCGGGCCTGCTCAGGAAGCCCGACGACGGCGCGCACCCACGGCGCGCCTGGTCAAGATTGCCACGTCTCGCCCGGGTGTTCCCCATCGAACCGGCGAACGGTCACCCGTCGGACGTGCCCGGGCTCACGCCGGGGCGAACACGATCACAGGCTTGGCCTTGTGCTTGCCCTCGCGCACCACGTTCTCGAGCAGCGCGACGAGAGACCCGTCGTCGCCGATCGCGGCCGTCGTGGTGTCCTGGGGCGACGGGTCGACCCACTTGCCGTAGGACAGCGCGTTGCGCTCCTCGGGCGTCAGGTCGCGCACCGGGAACGTGGCGCGGGCGGCGTCGGCGAGCGGAACGGTCACGAGCACGCCGTCGCGCTCGACCTGAGCCTCGAGCTCGGAGAGCGTCGAGGCCCCGTCGATCGCGTAGCCGCCCACGCGCGTGCGGCGCAGGGCCGTGAGATGTCCCCCGACGCCGAGGTCCGCACCCAGGTCGCGGGCGAGGGCACGGATGTACGTTCCCGACGAGCACACGACCGTGACGTCCACGTCGAGCGCAGGAAGGTCGCCCGGCTCCGCGGCCGCGACCGGCCGGACCTCGTGGACGTCGAAGCGCGAGATCGTCACGGGCCGCGCCTTGAGCTCGACCTGTTCGCCCGAGCGGACGAGCGCGTACGCGCGCTGCCCGTCGACCTTGATCGCGGACACCGAGCTCGGTACCTGCTCGATGGGTCCGGTCAGCAGCGCGACCCCCGCGTCGATCGCCTCGCGCGTCACGGCCGAGGCGTCCGCGCGCGAGGTGGTCTCGCCCTCGGCGTCGTCCGTGGTCGTGGCCGCGCCCAGCCGGATGGTCGCGGTGTACTCCTTGTCCGCGCCCACCACGTAGGTCAGCAGCTTGGTGGCGCGCCCGATCCCCAGGACCAGGACGCCCGTGGCCATGGGGTCGAGCGTGCCCGCGTGCCCCACCTTGCGCGTCCCGGCGAGACGACGCAGGCGCGCCACCACGTCGTGGCTCGTGAGCCCCTGGGGCTTGTCGACGATCACGAGACCGTCGGGGGCGGTGGGGCGGCGCTCGCGCACCGGCTTCTGGTCGTGCGTCATCGGGAGGGGTCCTCGGTGCTCGGGAACGGGGTGGTGGGGAGGCGGGGGCTCAGCGCCCGGAGGCGGCGGGGCGGGACTCGGCGGGGTCGGGGTCTCCGGCGTGGGGTCCGCCCGGCTCTCCCGACCCTCGCTCGCCGGTCCGCCGGGCAGCCGGGTCGACCGCGGGGAGCGCGTCGCCGAACGCGCACCGCACGAGCTCGCCCAGACGCGGGTCCGCGCCGAAGTGCTCGGGGGCGCCGATCGCGAGCAGCGTGTTGAGCAGCATGCCCTGGGCGAGGAAGTCTCGCGCCTGGTCGAGCGTGCCGCCCGTGCGGTCCACGTAGACCTCGAAGACCTCGACGAAGAACTCGCGTGACCGCGCCCCGAACACGGGGTCCGCGCCGGCCGCGAAGCCGTGCATCATGACGAGCAGGAGGTTGCGGTCGGCGAGCAGCCGGACGTAGGTCGCGGCGAGCTCGTCCCCGGCCGCGGGCCCCGCGGGCACCGCGGAGAACGCGGCCACGATGCGGCGGCCGATCCGGTCGAAGACCTCGGCGAACAGCTCGTGCTTGGTGCCGAACATCCGCACGACGTAGGGCTGGGACACGCCCGCGGCCCGGGCGACCTGGTCGGTGCTCGTCCCGGCGTAGCCGCCCGCGGCGAAGACCGCCGTCGCGGCGTCGAGGATCTGCTCGCGGCGCTCGTCGCGTGACATCCGCCGCGTCGAGGCCTCGGGCTCGGCGACCTGGGCCCGTGCGGAACTCGGTGCGCTCTCCATGTTGACAAGGTTATCAGTTGATTACTAGCGTCGGAATCCTAGTAATCATCCGATGCTTACCTTTTCGAGGAGTCCTCATGTCCACGACCGCCGCCCCCGACCGACCGCCCACGCTCGCGACCGACGACGCCCTCCCCGCGGACCTCACCACCGCGATCGACGACGCACGCACCCCCGGTGCGCGGCGCCGTCGGCCTCTCGCGCTGGTCCTGGTCGCAGCCTCGCTGCCCATGTTCATGGCCACGCTCGACAACCTCGTGGTCACCGGCGCCCTGCCCGTGATCGCCCGCGCGCTGCGGCCGAGCGTCGAACAGCTCCAGTGGTTCGTCAACGCCTACACGCTCGCTTTCGCGACGCTCATGCTCGTGGCCGCCTCGCTCGGAGACCGGTTCGGCCGCCGCCGGGTGTTCGTCGTCGGGATCGCCGTGTTCACGCTCGCGTCGGTCGCGTGCGCGCTCGCCGACACCCCGTCCGCGCTCATCGCGGCCCGCGCCGTGCAGGGCGCAGGGGCCGCCGCGATCATGCCGCTGTCCCTCGCGCTCATCGCCGATGCTGTCCCCCGCGCCCGCCGGTCGCTCGCGATCGGGATCTGGGGCGGCGTCTCCGGTCTGGGCGTCGCGCTCGGGCCGCTCGTGGGCGGCGCGGTCGTCGAGGGCATGCGCTGGGAGGCCATCTTCTGGATCAACGTGCCCGTCGCTCTCGTCGCGGTCCCGCTCGTGCTCGTCGCGCTGCGCGAGTCGTTCGGCCGCCGCGGTCCGATCGACCTCGTGGGCCTCGCGCTCGCAGGGACCGGTGTCTTCGCAGGGGTCTGGGGCATCATCCGGGGCAACGAGGACGGGTGGACGTCAGCGGTCGTGCTCTCGCTCCTCGCCGGCTCGGTCCTGCTGCTCGCGGCCTTCGTCGCGTGGGAGCAGCGAGTGGCCCGCCGGGGCGGCTCGCCGCTGGTCCCCCTGCGCCTGTTCCGTTCGCGCAGCTTCGCGGTCGCGAACGTGTCCGGCTTCGCGTTCTCGCTCGGCATGTTCGGCGCCGTGTTCCTGCTCATCCAGTACTTCCAGATCGCCGAGGGCCTCTCCCCGCTCGAGGCAGGGATCCGCACGCTCCCGTGGACCGCGGCCCCCATGCTCGTCGCCCCCGTCGCAGGCATGCTCGCGCCGCGCCTCGGGATCCGGACTCTCCTCGTGACCGGGCTGACCCTCCAGACGCTCGCGCTCGCCTGGCTCGCGGTCGTCTCGTCGGGCGCGACGTACGCGCAGCTCGTCCCGGCGTTCGTGCTCGCGGGGATCGGCATGGGTCTGACGTTCGCACCGAGCGCGACGGCCGTCCTGGTCGACATGGACGAGTCCGACAACGCGACCGCGAGCTCGACCAACTCGACGCTCCGCGAGGTGGGTGTCGCGCTGGGCGTCGCGGTCCTCGTCGCGGTCTTCCAGGCCGCGGGCGGAGCGCTCACGCCCGACCTCTTCACGGCCGGGCTGCCGGCCGCGCTGTGGGTGGGTGCCGCGAGCGTGGGGGTGGGCGCGGTCGCCGCGACCTTCCTGCCGCGCCGCTCCGCCCGCCCGACGGCGTAGGTCGCCCGCCGGGGGCGGGTCCGGTGGGATGCGGGGACGGCTGGACGCCCTTCGCAGGCGCCGGCAACGCCCAGCCGGAGGCCGGACAGCGGAACGGCCGGTCCCCTGCGGGGAC